>JABFRB010000026.1 GCA_013141385.1 Bacteroidales bacterium
GTACTCCAAGCACGAAAAGTCGTCTTTAAACCTGCCTGAAAATTCTATTATGTTTTCCCCTGTAAACTTCATGCGTTCTATGGTTAGAATGCAAATCTAATAATAGTATTTAAATAAACACCTCAAATTTCTTTTTCCAATAACCAAAGCCAATAAGCTATTAATCAGGATTAAAATATATTGATATTTATGCCTAGTTGTGGAGTTAAGGCTTTTGGCAACAAGTGACGATAAATATCGGGAACAATAGAAAGTCTTTCTGGGGCTATTCAATTTCAATCCCTTCGGGATTACATTAATGAAACCTACTATTTTTGTATATTTGAATTTGTCTAGTCAACTTTACGGCTTAACAAATTTGGAAATACGATTGCAGAGAGTTTTTAAAAGCCTGAAAGGCTTAAATATGAATAGCCACGAGTGAAACTCGTGGAATAAAAACAATCAATCACAACCCCAAAGGGAGTTGAATAATAAACAAACCCATGAGTACCTAAACACAAATTCTACCACTATTAGGATTTTAAACCCGCCTAAATTTAATCCCCCACATTCCCTTCAAAAACCTGTTTTGCAAAACTCTTAATAAACATTCCAAAACATACACCATTCAAAATCTCATCGAACAAAAATGATTTTAATGTAACTATTCAGCAATAGACGAAATAAAAACAAAAACCACGGAAACACAGCGAAAATAGAGAAGCACAGAGATGATTATTCAAAAAAACATATTGGTATCATAAGCCATAAACCAGTTTGCCAAATTGTTTCAAGGTTATTTTTCTGTGACTGTTGAAACAATTATTGAAAAAAAACTCTGTGATCTCCGTGTCTCCGTGGTGAGTAGTAACATTTTAATTTCCTCCTTAAACTTTCCCATCAATTCTAAATCAAACAACTAAATTTACTACCTTTAATCCAACTACCAACCCCAAAGGAGATGAGAAAGTCAACCTTAATGCTTCTATTATCATTACTGGTAACTAGCATTTTTGCGCAATCGATAACAAAGCCCGATGATTTCTTTGGTTTTAAACCCGGTGCCGATAGGATGCTTTTCAGCTACGAAAAGCTAATCGATTACCTAAAAACTCTCGATAATCAATCCGATAGGCTACGAATGGTTGAAATTGGAACAACTCCATTGGGGAAGCCAATGTATATAGCATTTATATCATCGGAGCAGAATATTCGTAACCTCGATAGGTTAAAGGATATCAATAAAAAACTTGCTCTTGATTTTAATCTTATTGAATCGGAAAAGACGAGCCTGATTAGCGAGGGAAAGGTTTTTGTGCTTGCATCGCTAACAATGCATTCCGCCGAAGTTGGTCCATCGCAATCGGCACCCTTAATTGCTTACGATTGGGTAACATCAACAGAGCCCAGCAAACTTAAAATACTGAATGATGTTGTTTACATGATGGTTCCCTGCCATAACCCCGATGGAATGGATATGGTGGTTGAGCACTACAATAAGTACAAGGGAACAAAATACGAATCAACATCATTTCCCGGTGTTTACCATAAATACGTTGGGCACGATAATAACCGTGATTTTATTGTTCTATCGCAAACCGACACCAAGGCAATATCAACTATTACCAGTTCAACATGGTTTCCTCAGGTAATGGTTGAAAAGCACCAGATGTGGTCCACTGGTCCACGCTATTTTGTACCACCCAACACCGATCCCATTGCCGAAAATGTTGATCCGAAACTTTGGAATTGGATTGGAATTTTTGGTCAGAATATGATTAGCGATATGACCGCAAAGGGGCTAACCGGTATTTGTCAGCATAGCTTATTCGATAACTACTGGCCCGGTTCTACCGAAACTAGTGTGTGGAAAAACGTGATATCACTTCTAACCGAATCGGCTAGTGCTCAGCTTGCCAAGCCCGTATTTGTTGAACCTACCGAACTAAATGTAAATGGAAAAGGATTAGCGGAGTATAAGATAAGCATAAACATGCCTGCCCCTTGGACTGGTGGATGGTGGCGTTTGAGCGATATTGTTCAGTATGAAATAGAATCAACCTCCTCGATACTAAATACTGCATCGCTTTACAAGGAGCGAATACTTGCACTTCAGAACGATTTATGTAAAAAGGAGGTAAAAAAGGGACAAACACAAGCACCATTCTACTACATAGTTCCTGAAAATCAGGCTGATAAAAGTGAATTGGTTGAACTGGTAAATCTGCTAAAAGAGCATGGCATTGAGGTATCGAAGCTAGATGCCGACTTTACAATGAATGGCATGAACCATAAAAAGGGCGATATAGTTGTTCCCCTTGCCCAGCCCTTTAGGGCTTTCATAAAGGAAGTTATGGAAACGCAAAAATACCCCGAACGACATTTCACTCCAGGTGGCGAGCTAATGGAACCATACGATATCACAAGTTGGTCTCTCCCCCTCCACAAAGGTCTTATATCTAAACAAATTGATATTCGAAACATCGATTTTGAAAAACAGCTCAGTAAGATTGATGGAATTTATGGTTTAGGGAATTATCAGGATGCCTTTGAATATGCAATACTAACATCAACCAGCAATAAATCATATAAGCTAGCCTTTGATGCGCTAAACAGCGGAATTAAGGTTGATAGATGTACAAACGATTTTGATTTGGATGGAACTCCAATTCCTGCCGGTAGTTTTATTATCAAGAAACAAGATAAACTTGCCGAGTTGCTTAAAACATCTACATTCCCTATCATCTTTACCAACAAAACACCAGTTGTTGAGCTTATCCCAATTACTCTACCCAGAATTGCACTAGTTGAATCGTACATGCAAGCTATTGATGCCGGTTGGACAAGATTTATCCTTGATACCTACTCCATTAAATTTACCGTTCTACGCCCAAAAGATTTTGAAAAAACGGAACTCTCAAAGAGCTTTGATATCATTATTTTTCCCGATGAGGATGCATCAATACTAAAGGATGGAAAGGTAAAAAGAAACGAAGATTATTTTATCAGCAACATACCCCCAGAATACGCCAAGGGCATGGGACCAAAAGGGTTTGAAAGCCTAATGAATTTTATTAACTCAGGGGGAACTATTATCTCGTGGGGAGAATCAACCACTCTATTCGAAGGAGCTTTGACTATAAAGGATAAAACCTCAACTGAAGAGTTTCGTCTCCCATTCAGGAATGAAGGTGACAAATTAGAGAAAAAAGGTTTGCAATGTCCCGGTTCGCTGGTAAAAATGGATGTATTGCAAAATCATCCTATTACATGGGGAATACCAAGTAAGATAGGAATTTTTTATAGGGGCAACCCAGCATTCACAACCTCAATCCCAACCTTTGATATGGATAGGAGGGTGATTGGTTTTTTTGAGGAGGACAACACCCTCCTTAGCGGTTACCTTGAAGGGGAAAAACTATTGTACAACAAGTCGGGAATAATTTGGTTAAAGAAAGGAAAATCACAGCTTGTACTAATGGGCTTTAGCCCAATATTCAGGGCTTCAATTCCAGGTGATTATAAATTCTTATTCAACTCAATACTTTTGCCTAAAATTCAGTAGATAAACCTACTAAAATAACTTGAACTCGATATAAGTTTAACACGGAGGTTTTAAGTTCTAGATCTATCAAAATGGTCGTTTTAATAATATGTAAATTTACCATAATGATGTTTATTGATATTGAGAAGCACAGAGAACACAGAGGTTTGTTTTGCATAAATGCAAAATCAACAATGTGTAATACCTTAAATTCTCAACTTTTCAATGTAGTTACTTTTGAACTGACATTAAAATAATAATTACACGAAACAGCCAGAGCTTAAAGTTCTGGCTGTTTTGAATTTAATGAATCTAATACTTTTGTTAGAAACAACTTTGTCCATATTGACGACAAACTCCATAAAATTCCTGTGTCTTTTTTGTACAACAGAATGAGCCAGGAGGGCAAGTACTACCAATGCAGCCAAGTCCACCAACTACTGATTTTTGTTCTTTTTTAGTAAGTAATTTTACTCCTTTTAGTTCTTTTAATTCTTTCATGATAATTAAATTTTATGTTAAAATAGTTAAACTAATCTCTTAGACATTCTCTCTGATAAATTTTTATTCTCAATAAATATTTAACAACTCTGTCCATCTGGTTTACACCGCCCCAATCTTAAGCAGCAATAAGATCCATCTGGACACCAATTGGTTCCAGTTTCACAAGCCAAACCGCCAACAATTTGTTTTTGTTCACTCTTGGTAAGTAATTTTACCCCTTTTAGTTCATTTAATTCTTTCATAACAATTAAATTTTATGTTCAATTAGTTAACCCGATCTTTTAAAGACACTCAGGCTTTGTGTCTACTTTATGCTGAAATATATTTATAAATACAATCATCTGTTTTAGCAAAGGCAATTTACAATAAAATATTTTGATTTAGTACATTTTACAATATTATTTGCTCAACAAATATTATTTCTTGTTTTTATTGATATTTACTGTATTTAGCGGCATTAAATTAATCGATTGGAGCATTTTATCTATTTCTTATCGTATGAATTAATTCATTTAACAGGTCAAAATGGTAACCCTTTCAATATTTCTTGTCCCGGAAACATTGGCTATCAATGTTATTATCTTAATATTGCAGTTAACATAAAAAAGAAATCAACTAAAACCGCTAACTATATGAAAACTATTATGTTTTCTCTAATAGCATCGCTGCTGATTGTGTTTTACTCATGCAATAAACCCGAGCAAGGAATTTCAAAAGCAGAGATGAGAAAGATTGTAGAAAGTAGAAATATAGCCCTTGGCGAATGCTTTAAATCGGGAGATGCTGAGAAAGTAGCCATGATGTATGCCGATTCTGCTAAGCTAAGCCCTAATGGCTCAAGCTTTGTTCATGGCAGGGATAATATCAAAGCGTTTTGGGCAGAGGATTTTAAAACCTCCAAAACTTTGGAGATGAATACTAACGTTTTAACTATCGATGGTGATAAGGAGGTTATCTACGAAACGGGCTTGGCATCATCTAAAATAATGTACAAGGATACCCTGTACAATGTAACCGTAAAGTATATCAACGTTTGGCGCAAACAGGCGGATGGAAATTATTTGTTGGATATCGATTTTTGGAATAAGGCAAAGTAGATAGCCACTATCACAAAATCAAAAACACCCACTATCGCAAAATGCGATAATACTAGTGATTTTTTTTACACTGTGCTGAATAGTTTTAAATTTACACCGCAATTATAAACACTAGCGTTCCGAACTTTTAAAAAGTTTGGAACGCTCAAAATTTAACAGTATGATTACAGAGTTTGTACCTATCGTTAGGGGAATTCAATCGTTAATAGATGAGTGGGAACCAAAGCTATTAGCCTTAAAGGGTGATATTGTAACCCAAAGACGAAATTCTCAGAATAGAACTATTAAGCAGATTGCTGGGCATATGATTGATTCTGCATCAAACAATACACACAGGATTATACATCTGCAATATCAGAAAAACCCTTTAAACTATCCCAACTACGCCTCGAATGGTAATAACGATAGGTGGATTGCCATTCAAAACTATCAGGAGGAGGATTGGAATGGTATTGTGCAACTTTTGAAGTATTCAAATTACCATTTGATTCATGTTATCGAAAATATCAATGCAAGTAAGTTATATAATGCTTGGGCAGCTTCGCCCGAAAAAAATATCTCTCTAAAAACAATGGTTATTGACTATTTAAGGCACATGGAACTTCACTTTAGCGAGATTAACGATCTGATTAATCTGTAGCCAAGGTATGAGTTCCGAACTTTTTGAAAGTTCGGAACTCTGGGTTTAAACTTTTTTTCCTTATACTACCCTTCCAAGCAACTTACTAAAAACGGACATAATCGAAGTCATTTCCAGCAAACCTCTCCTACCCCTCCTTAAAAAAAAGAGGGGATGCGCCTTCACAAAAATTGCTCAAGAATGGAATGTTCAGTGAACTTTAATTCCTTTTATCAATAATAAGTTCGATGTTTATGATATGCTATAGACCTTTGTGGGTTGGATTTCCCCCTTTTTTAAGAGGGAATACAAGGGGGTTTGCACCAAACTTACCTCCCTACTCTCTCTTTTAAAAAGAAAACGAAACCCGCTATACAACTCTGTTATTGCCCCTTTTCAAGGTTGGGGTTTATCTGAACCTTTTAATCTAGGTTTAAAAAGATTCCTAAACCTCGTATAGATTCATACTATATATTAGAGATTAACACAGAAACACCTAAAGTAATACATGCATGTAATAGTTAAGGGCATATATAATATACTAAGTCCTATAATAGTTTTTAAAATATGTTAACTTTGAGTATAAAGTATATAAAAGATATTCGTGCAATGGTTTATGGTTAAAGGGAGAAACGCAATGACCAAAATTAACTTTAGAAATAGCACATAATAAGTGTAGAACAATAAACTAATACTTAAACGAAATGAAAGCAAAATTCATGAACGCAAGCAGAATTACTATTCTGCTATTTGCAGTTTTTCTTTTTTTGGGAACATCTGCATTCGCACAAAATAGAAGGAGGGTGACAAATAGCAAAACTGTTAAGAGCACTACTGCTGTAAGTAAAAAAGATACCCTAAGTGGCTTAAACAATGTTATAAATAATACAGGATCATTTGATAGTAACACTCAAGTTACAGGTCAGGGAATTGATGCTACTGTTACCATTAGCCCTGGCACAATACCTCCAGTAAGCCCACCTTCGGTAGTTACATCAACAAATACTTCATCAGGGAACGATGTATCAGTAAGCACATCTACCACTACATCATCTGGGAATACTGTAAATACAACAGAATCTGGTTCATCCACAGCTAATCAACCGCCTAAAAAGAAAAAGAAATAATAACTGATATTAAAGGCTGCTCGTCTTAGTAGTATATTATTTGAAAAACGGGCAGTCTTATTATCAATAGCCTAAATGAACCTCAAAGGATTCATGTAAGCCATTTAGATAATAATTTTAAAGGTATTGATATAAATTATCCTGACACATTTCAAGAAAATGAAAACAACCCTATTCTCTATTTTTTTCTATTCATTAGTATTACTTAATCCTGTTGCTAATGGACAATCGGTAACAATGATAAACAAATTTAATAACCAAACGCTTACCCTTTTTGTGGATGGAATACAAGTTGACGGTAATTATACGGAAGTATCTATCGGGAATCATGCTTTAGTGGCTAAATATTCCGATGGCTCCGTTGCAGCAACAAAGAATGTTAATTTTACATCTGGTCTCGCTTACAACTGGTCTGTTAAACCTCCTGCCATACAAATGTTAGTAAAGCGCAAAGAAAAAAGGGATAAATGTACTCTCGGCGAATTATGGGTTAATGGTAATTATTACTGCAAAACTTTAGAATTACGATTTAACAATAATCAAAATAACGTCAGCTCAATTCCTGTGGGTACATACGTAGCAGAGCCAATGTATAAAGGCACTAAAAGGGGATGGAGAATTCAATTTAATGTAATTTCAGGCAGGGTTTATGATCCAAATGATAATTTTAAGATGAAGGAGATTCAACGGGAAGGGATACAAATTCATTGCGGAAATTACGAAATCACATCTGGTACTTCTGGCACACTTCAAGGGTGTATTTTAGTTGGGGACAAATATGATTTAATGAGATGCAAATTTGATGCTACTGATTGTTCAGTATTTGAAAATTTATTAAATGAATATTTTGATACCGATACAAATGGGAATCCTAATACAAATATTGAGGTTAACGTAACAGTCCAACTTGATTATTAGTAAAATAAATTCTGATAGGATTTCCAAACTTTTTGAAAGTTCGGGAATCTAGGATTTACTAGTGATAAGTTAAGCGTATAATGCCAAACCCGTCATTGTAAGCCTCGCTCTTTGAGGCGAAGTAATCTCTCTGGATTGCTTCGCAAAGAACGTTCGCAATGACGTCAAAATATGATAAGAGAACCGAACTTTTAAAAGGTTCGGTTCTCTAGGTTTAGTATTCATCTATTAGTAAAAATTTAATTTACCTTTTTTAGTATCCCGTGCCGCCTGTTTGGGTTGCATTTACAACTACTGAACCAACCATATCTGGATGTATTGTACAACTGTATGAATAGGCTCCTGCTGTTGTAAAGGTATGGCTATAAACTCCATTATTGGCTATTGTACCACTATTGAATAAGTCAGTTGAGCTGGTTACTGTATGGGGAACCCCATCTTTGTTTGTCCAGGTTATGGTGGTATTGGCAGCCACAGTTATGGTGCTTGGATTAAAAGCCATGTTCTCGATATAAACCTCATTTGCACCGGGTGAATCGGATGACTTTTTGCAGCTATTAGTTGCGCTTAACAAAGCGAATAGTAAAATGGCTGCAACTACTAGTTTGCTTTGTGACTTAATTATGTTTTTCATAGTAATTGATATTATGGTTATGAATATACAAAACAGGTTAGAGGGTTATAAGTTCATTCAAACCAGTCTATTTCAATAGCTAAATAAGGTCAAAAAAAAATTATTCTACTAGATTATAGATACATAATCAAAACATTACCGATGAATAGGAAACTGAATTAATGAAAACTATTCAAAAGTTCATTTTCTGATTAAATTTGGGGTTTCAAAAGGAGGAAGTCAATAATCTGTTATGTTGAACTATTTAATATTCGCTATTGGGTTTGGGTTTGCTTGCACGGTGCAACCTGGCCCTTTTCAGGCATTACTTTTCTCGCAAAGCATACTTAATGGGTGGCGTAAAACCCTACCATTGGTTTTTGTTCCGCTACTGAGCGATATACCTCCAGTTGTGCTAGTACTTTTCATTCTCACCAAAGTTCCTGCAAGCTTCCTTACCATTCTACAATGTGCGGGTGGAGTCCTACTGCTTTACATGGCTTACAGTGCTTACAAATCGTGGCGAAACTATAATTTGAATGGTGAGAATAGTTCAACCAATCAAAGAGGTTTTTTTAAAGCAGTGCTAATAAATACTCTTAACCCAGCACCTTATATAGGTTGGAGCCTAATTCTAGGCCCTCAGCTAATGAGCGCTTGGAAGCAAAGTTCAAATCATGGAATTGTTCTGCTAGTTGGATTCTACGGAACACAAATAATAGGCACATCAGGTATGGTAATACTTTTTGCAGCCGCAAAGCGGTTTGGCCCTCGGGTAACCAAAATATCGCTTGCCATATCGTGCGTTGCCTTTGCAGCATTTGGAATATACCAGCTTTGGACAGGGATAATAGCATAGTTTTGTGAAAAGAGTTCCGATCTTTTAAAAAACTCAGAACTCTATGGATGGCATTGTCAAAAAGAAGGGACTTCGTCTGATGTAAAAAATCAAGACATTCAATTAATATTCCTGAATACCTTTTTGAAATGATAACCGTAAATACAGTAGGTAACTGCCAATGGGAATATTTTTGGTTTATTGAAAAGGGTCCAAAACACAAGTTGCCAGTAGTATCTTCTATGTCTCTTCAATATCCCAATGTAAATAACTGATTTTATTAGTGCAATAAATTGATTAAACGATATTGTACGTTGCTCTTTGAATGGAGGGTTATAATGTTTCAAAAACCTTAATATTCTTTCGTAGTAGGATTTACTAGAATAAATATTATTAATAATTTTTTGATAACCTTCTAGCAGCACTTTTTTGTCCATTACAGGAATAAAATTCATAGAATAATCTGTATTATCGCCTGTAAAACTATCAACTATCCTCCCCTCCTTTTTCAATCGTTTATATAGTTTTGATAATCGAGGTGCATTTAACAATCCCACCATTGCGGTAATAATTCCACTTTTTTGAATAAAATCAATTTGTCGCTGAAAAATGCTCGTAGAGTCGTTATCAAATCCAACAATAAAACCGGCTGTTACCTCCATACCATACTGTTGAATTAAATTTACACTACTTAGCAGATCGCGATTATTATTTTGAATTTTATTACACTCCATTAAGCAGTTCTCATCGGGAGATTCAATACCCACAAACACTTGAGCAAAACCAGCCTTAACCATCATATCCATCAAATCCTTATCATCAGCAAGGTTAATAGAAGCTTCCGTTGTGAAGATAAACGGGTAATTATTTAATTTCATCCAGTGGATAATGACAGGTAGCAAATCGTTCTTTAGCTTCTGTTTATTCCCAATAAAATTATCATCCACAAAGAACACGCTTCCCCGCCATCCAATTCGCAATAGCTGGTCTAACTCCGATAAAATTTGTGTTGAGTTTTTTGTACGTACCTTATGTCCAAACAGAGCTGTTATATCACAAAACTCGCAATCGAAGGGACAACCTCTTGAATATTGTATTGTTACCCCAGCGTATTTATTGAGCTTAATCAACGAATAATCGGGGATTGGTGATTTAGTAATATCTGCAAATATACCTGATTGATAGATTTTTTGCGGCTGACCATTTTTAAGGTCTTCAATAAAAAGGGGGAAAGTTACTTCTGCCTCATTTAGAACTAAATAATCTACTCCGTTAAATTTTTCAAATTCCTCTGTAAAAAGAGGGCCCCCTGCCACTATTTTAGTATTAAGTCGCTTGCACTGCTCAATAATTTGTTTCACAGAATCTATTTGGATTGACATTGCGCTGATAAAAACAAAATCAGCCCAAATAATATCCTTATCTGATAGTTTGGAAACATTTAGGTCTACTAGCCTCTTATTCCATTCACTGGGTAGTAATGCAGCGACTGTAAGTATACCTAAGGGTACATTCACTGCTTTTTTCGACACAAATTTTAAAGCATGTTTAAAACTCCAGTATGTATCGGGGTATTTAGGGTACACTAACAGAATATTCATTGCAATAGAGTTAAGATAGTTGCCCAAATTTATTTCGATATTAAACCTATTGCAAAAGGAAGGGATTAATCTACCTCATTCTGTGGTAAACCAAATATTATTGTGGTAAATGGCAAAAAGTATGGGCAGGTAGTATCCACCCTTAAAAGGCTATAAAGTTTCTTTAAGTTTAAGAATATACTGGCGCGAAACTGGGATTTGCTCTTGGAATCCTCTAATTGTTAACCAATATTTACTATAGCTATGATTGAGTCTTTCAATGTAATACTTGTTTACAATACAGATCCTGTGACAACGAACAAAATTTGAGTAGTGTTTTATTTGAAGATCGATGTTCTTTAAAGTATTTCGAATAAGCCTTTTCTTAAAACTATCATCCTTCTTGTATACAATTTCAACATAATTGTCGGCAGATTTAATACAAACAATCTCCACAATAGGAAGTACGAAATTTTCAGTACTATTTTCTGAAGTAAACTCTATGGATTTGTTCAAATCATCCTCTTGTTGTTTCTCTATTTGTTTTTGAATAATCTTTTTTTCTATAATAAGTGACTCATTTAATTGCCTCAGCTCCTTATTTACATCATATAATCTTAAAGCTACAGGAGGTGCAAGACAAACCAAAACAACTTTAGCAACAATATAAAATGATATATTAACAAACCCTACATACCTTAAATAGAAAGTGAAAGCAACAGAATTTAAAGCCAAAATAATAAAACTACTCAGGTAAGAAGGAAAAACTGTTTCATTTTCATTTTGGTTGTTCTTATAAATTAGCCATGGTAATATAACCTGTATTAAAGACATAAAGAAAAAGACAATTCCACCAAATCCAGCAACAAAGAGCAACCGATTGTTAAAGTCGAACCTATCTAAAGTAAAAGGCTGAAAAAAAAGAATAAATAAAAAGATACCAAAACTGATACTAAGAAAAAGCCTCAGTTTCTCGTTTAATAGCAAAATCAAATGGCTTAATCGATGATCCACCGTCAGTAGAATTAATAAATTGTTTTGTTATTACATCATTTTCGTTTCAATTAAAACCACGCCTCAACAAACTAGGTAAAACAATAACCATATAAAGTTACAGCTAATTTCGACTAAATTACTTAATAATCAGACTAAAATCCATCAATAAATTGTTGTACATTTATCTCCTAAGAGTTTAGTGACTAGAAAATAGAATTGATTGAAAATATACATTCAAAATATGGTTTGCATCCGATGCAAGATGGTTGTGAAATCCGAACTGGAAAAACTTGGATTGCATTACACCTCTGTTGAATTGGGTGAAGTAGAAATTATCGAAGATATTTCATCCGATCAGTTTAAACAGTTGGGGTTAGCTCTAAAAAAAACTGGGTTAGAGCTGATGGATGATAAAAAGAGTATAATTGTTGAGAAAATAAAAACGATTATCATTGAATTGGTTCACTATTCAGATGATCAAATCAAAATTAACCTTTCCGATTATCTAAGCGAAAAACTAAATTACAACTATACTTACCTTGCAAATCTGTTTTCCGAAGTTAAGGGAACTACAATTGAACAATTCTACCTAGCACATAAAATTGAAAAGGTAAAAGAACTTCTGGTTTACGATGAACTCAATCTTACCGAAATTGCTTATAAACTGCATTACAGCAGTGTAGCCCATTTATCTAATCAATTCAAGAAAATAACTGGGCTTACCCCATCGCACTTCAAAAATCTTAAACAAAAAAGACGTAGCACATTGGGGAATGTGTGAATAATGTAACTTATTCCCTAAATAGTGTAACGGTATGCAAAATAGCAAGGACTATCTTTGTTACTGCTATATAACCTCTTAATTCTAAAATTTTAAATACTCACTATTATGGGAAATCTACTTTACATCATCGCCCTATTCCTGATTATTGCATGGGCTATCGGATTTATTGGTTACAATGTAGGTAGCATTATTCATATTCTTCTAGTAATTGCAATAATTGCCATTTTACTCAGGATTATTAGAGGTAAATAATCGAAATCTTTTAAAAAAGACAATCTATTTTGAAGATCTATATCAAATACATGGTGAGCAATCGCTGTAAAATGGCGGTAAAGGAAGAACTAAAAAAGCTTGGACTGCACTTCATCGTTGTTGATTTAGGCGAAGTTGAAATTATGGAAACCATATCTTTAGAACAGCGAGAGTTACTGAAAATTGCTTTACACAGTTCTGGGCTAGAATTAATGGACGACAAGAGAGCTATTTTGATTGAGAAAATTAAAAATGTAGTTGTTGAAATGGTTCATCATACAGATGAAATTATCAAAATAAATTTTTCCGATTATTTAAGCGAGAAACTAAATCACGATTATACTTATCTGGCAAATCTGTTTTCAGAAGTACAGGGAACTACAATTGAGCAATTCGTTATTTCACATAAAATTGAACGGATAAAAGAATTTATCATTTACGATGAATTAAACATTACAGAAATCGCTGAGAAGATGAATTACAGTAGCGTTGCGCATTTATCCAATCAATTTAAAAAAGCAACTGGGCTCTCACCCTCTCACTTCAAACAATTAAAAGACAAAAGGCGAAGTCCGATTGAAGATATTGGAAATGTGCCCGAAGTCAAACATGAATAGAGCGCTTAAATCAAATAAAACAATTTTTCCTACGGTGTTATAAAACAAAAAGATGGAAAGAACGAAAACACATGAGTCCCAATACGCAAGCAGCTTAATAGAAGCCAGTTTGGATCCGTTGGTTACCATTAGCCCCGAAGGAAAAATCACGGATATGAATCAGGCATTGGCTAACATTACGGGTATGACTCGTAAAGGACTCACCGGTACCGATTTCTTCGATTATTTCACTGAACCACAAAAGGCACGTGAAGTATATCAGGAAGTATTCGCAAATGGATCGATAGCCAATTTACCACTTACCCTTCGCCATAAAAAGGGTAAACTGACTGATGTACTATTCAATGGATCGGTTTATAAAGATGATAGTGGTAATGTGCTGGGTGCAGTTGTTGTGGCTAGAGATATTGCTGAGCAAAAATGGGCCATTGAGTTACGAGTTGCCAACAAAGAACTTGCCTTTCAAAACGATGAGAAGGAAAAACGAGCTCAAGAGTTAAGCATTGCCAACAAAGAGCTTGCTTTTCAAAACGATGAGAAGGAAAAACGGGCTCAAGAGTTAAGCATTGCCAATAAAGAGCTTGCATTTCAAAACGATGAGAAGGAAAAACGGGCTCAAGAGTTAAGCATTGCCAACAAAGAGCTTGCTTTTCAGAATGATGAAAAAGAAAAACGAGCCGCTGAGCTGATAATTGCCAATAAAGAGCTTGCTTTTCAGAACAATGAAAAAGAAAAACGAGCCGCTGAGTTAATTATAGCGAACAAAGAACTTGCATTTCAAAACGATGAAAAGGAAAAACGAGCCGCAGAGTTAATCATTGCGAACAAAGAGCTTGCATTTCAAAACGATGAGAAAGAGAAACGGGCACAAGAGTTAAGCATTGCCAATAAAGAACTTGCTTTTCAAAATGATGAGAAGGAAAAACGGGCACAAGAGTTAATCATTGCAAATAAAGAGCTTGCTTTTCAAAACAATGAGAAGGAAAAACGAGCGGCAGAGTTAATCATTGCCAACAAAGAGCTTGCTTTCCAAAACGTTGAAAAGGAAAAACGAGCGGCAGAATTAAGGATTGCTAACTATGCACGTAGCCTTATCGAGGCAAGTCTAGATCCATTAGTTACTATCAATACCAAAGGTAAAATCACCGATATGAATGAAGCGCTAGCTAGCATTACGGGGATTACACGAGAAGAACTTACTGGCACTGATTTCTTCGATTATTTCACCGAACCACAAAAGGCGCGTGAAGTCTATCAGGAAGTCTTCGCAAAAGGATCGGTTGCTGATTCTCCCCTTACACTTCGCCATAAGGATAACAAGCTGACTGATGTGCTATTTAATGGATCCGTTTATAAAGATGATGGTGGTAATGTGCTGGGAGTGGTAATTGTAGCTAGGGATGTTACTGACCAAAAAAGAGTTGCAACCGAATTGGTAGAATCAAAAGTGTTTGCTGAGTTGACAACAGTAATTGCTGAAGAAGCAAAGAGCAAAGCTGAAAGTGCCACACAAATAGCGGAAGATGCGGTTAAAGCAAAACAACAGTTCCTTTCAAATATGAGTCATGAAATTCGCACTCCAATGAATGCGATTATCGGATTTACAAAGGTGTTACTAAAAACAGATTTGACTGCAAAGCAGAAAGAGTATTTACAAGCAATAAAATTGAGTGGCGATGCATTAATCGTACTCATCAACGATATCCTAGATTTGGCAAAAGTCGACTCAGGAAAAATGACATTTGAGCAGACCCCATTCAAAATGGCGTTATCCATATCAGCAATGCTGCACTTATTTGAAACAAAAATTCAGGAAAAGAATTTAGAACTGGTTAAAGAATATGATAGCAATATTCCAGAAGTATTGGTTGGTGACCCTGTACGTTTACACCAAATAATATTAAACCTTGTGAGTAATGCTGTAAAGTTTACAACAAAAGGTAAGATTACGGTAAGTGTCCATTTGCTGAAGGAAGATAAAAAGAAAGCAACCATTGAATTTGCTGTTAAAGATACTGGAATAGGAATAGCAGAAAATAAAATAGGGAATATTTTTGAAAACTTTCAGCAGGCCTCTAGTAACACCTCAAGGTTGTACGGGGGAACTGGATTAGGACTTGCCATTGTTAAACAGCTGGTTGAACCGCAGGGTGGTAAAATAACCGTAAAAAGCAAAATTGACGAGGGCTCTACTTTTAGTTTTGTGCTTAACTTTCTAAAAACCGATGCTAATGCAGAATTAGAAGCAGGAATAGAAGAGTTGAATACTGAAATTAAAAACATAAAAGTATTAGTCGTTGAAGACATTGCCCTCAACCAATTATTAATGAAAACATTGTTGGACGATTTTGGATTTGAACGTGATATTGCCGACAATGGGAAAATAGCCATCGAGAAGTTACAAGCTAAATCGTACGATATTATTTTGATGGATTTGCAGATGCCTATAATGAATGGTTTTGAAGCGACTGAATACATTCGCAATAATATGAATTCAAAAATTCCAATCATTGCATTAACTGCCGATGTAACAACTGTGGATTTAGCAAAATGTAAAGCAGTGGGTATGAACGATTACATAGCAAAACCGGTTGACGAAAGACTATTATACAGCAAAATAGTTGGACTGGTTAAGAAGCCATCTCAAGTAAAATATAATGGATCTGAAGGAGATGTAAATATTGAAATTAAAAAATCGAAATGCATCAATTTGGATTATCTAGTCAAACGTACAAAAGCTAATCCTGAATTGATGATGGAAATGATTTCGCTTTATTTGGAACAAACCCCACCGTTAGTAAAGGCGATGAAACAAGGATGGCTTGATGAAGATATGAATTCGTTGCACGCCGCAGTTCATAAGATGATTCCCTCTTTTTCAATTATGGGAATTAGCACAGATTTTGAAAACATGGCAAAAAAGGTTCAGGAATTTTCTATCACACAACAAGAGACAAAAGTTAACCTAATTGATAATCAGGGAGTTTTCGAGATGGTAATGCAGCTTGAAAATATATGCAATCAAGCATGTAGCGAATTAGAAGAAGAGTATAACAGAATTAAAAGTAATAGGTCATGAAAAACGAAAATAAAATAAAGCTTTTCCTGGTTGATGATGATGCTTTATTTTTAAAATCATTAGAAATTGATTTTCTTGAGCATGCAGACTTTGCGATTGAAACATTTGCTACAGGTGAACTTTGTATGGCGAGTTTAAAACACAACCCTGATGTAATCATTCTAGATTATTTCCTTGATAGTATTGATAAAAATGCCATGAATGGATTGGAAACATTGGATAAAATAAAATCTTACAATCCTGATATTCCTGTTGTAATGCTATCCTCGCAGGATAAAATTGATGTAGCAATAAACTGTATGCACCATAGAGCTTTTGATTACGTAGTAAAAAGTGAAACGGCTTTCGTGCGCTTGCAAAAAATTATAACTACCATTTTCCGTTACAAAAAAATGGAGAAGGAATTAAGTTGGTATATGGATAGGATGTAATAGAACAAGAACCATTAAGGTTTTAGATAATAAAGGTTTAGTATTTTAGTGCATGAAAGAAGAGCATTGCTAATCGAGCAATGCTCTTCCATTTTAATATAACCCTATTTACATAAAGAACATGTGTGAATTATATAACTCATTTACAAAGTTGTGTAACACTTCATTTTTAATTAGTTATCACCTTTGTAATGCTGTGAGAATTCGTTCGCAGCTTAAAATTAAAAAAATGAAAACGATAAAACTATTAACAGCCCTTGCGATGGTATCTGTTGTTTTAACTACAGGATGTGAAAAGGATGAAACTAATCCTGCAAATCAAATTGAAATTCCAGTGCAAACCACTGTGCAGACAGCCATTCCTCTTGCTGATGCTTCCAACATAGCAATCCTTTCTGGTTCAGCAGTCACTAACACTGGCGCTACAGTAATAACTGGTGATATTGGTCTAAGTCCAGGCACATCGGTAGGCGGATTCCCTCCAGGAATTTTAAATGGAACTTTACATATCAATGATGCAATAGCCACTCAGGCGAAACTTGATTTAACGGCTGCTTACAACGATGCAGCAGGACGAACATGTACCGATATAGTAACACTGTCGGGTAATATTGGTGGGCTAACCCTTACTCCTGGTCTATATAAGTCAACCTCATCGCTTGCAATATCATCTGGCGATCTCACTTTTGATGCAATGGGAAATGCAGATGCTGTTTTCATTATACAAATTGCGTCGAGCCTTACCACCACATCGGGTCGCAAAGTTTTCCTAAGCGGTGGTGCGCTAGCTTCCAATATATTTTGGCAGGTTGGAAGCTCCGCAACGTTTGGAACTACATCGGTGTTTAAAGGAACGGTTATGGCAATGCAATCCATCACCTTCAATACCGGAGCAACACTTGATGGCAGAGCATTAGCAAGAATAGGTGGAATTACTATGGCAGGTAATACGATTGTAAAACAATAAGTATCTGCTTAACTCTTAATTGGTGACCCCAGTTCGTTTGTACTGACTCTTTCATAATCTTACGAGTAATGCAGAAAAGTTTATAACAAAATGTAAAACTGCAGTTAGCGTCTTTTTACTGAGTGAAAATAAAGAGAAAATAACTATTTAATTTTCGGTTACGGATACAGAAATTGGAATACCGCGAAATGATTTTGAATACTTATACAGGCATCTAGCGGTTCTTTAAGATTGTATTAGGAGAGAGGATTTGTACTTGTCATTGCTAAACAATCAGTAATAAGTATTAATTTAAAAACTAAAGTTAATGAGGACTCTGCATATAACTTCATAATGAGTATTCAGAAAACAATCACTCTAGAAGATGTAGAAGCAAGTAAAAAAAATGGATATGGAAATTAAAGACATAAAAATATTGGTGGTTGAAGACGTTGCAGTCAATCAATTACTGATGAAAACGCTTTTGTATGGTTTCGGGTTTGAATGCGATATGGCCGCTAACGGAAAACTGGCCATTGAAATGTTACAATGCAAATCTTACGATATTATTTTGATGGATATACAGATGCCAGTAATGAATGGGTTTGAAGCGACAGAATACATTCGTACAACAATGAATTCTAAAATTCCCATTATCGCATTAACTGCTGATGTAATCTCTGTGGATTTAGCAATATGCAAAGCTTCTGGAATGAATGATTACATACCTAAGCCCATTGACAAACAATTATTGTTAAGAAGTATTGTTGAACTGGTAAAGGAAGCCTCATTTTATAACTCATGAAAAACAATAATAAAATTCAACTTTTCCTGGTTGATGATGATGCTCTATTTTTAAAATTATTAGAAATTGATTTTCTCACGCATACTAATTTTACCATTAAAACATTTGCAACTGGTGAACTTTGTATGGCAAATCTAACACACAACCCAGATGTAATCATTTTAGATTATTATCTTGATAGTATTGATAAAAACGCCATGAACGGATTAAAAACACTGGATAAAATAAATTCTTTCAATCCAGATATTTCCGTTGTAATGCTATCCTCTCAGAATAAAATTGATGTAGCTATTAACTGTATACATCATAGAGCTTTTGATTACTTAGTGAAAAGCCAAACCGATTTCTTAAACTTGAAAAAAATCATAACAACCATTTTCCATTACAAAAAAATGGGGAAGGAATTGAGTTGGTCTATATAAGGCTTGTGAGATTTCGCTCCTATTATGAACACTTATTGACGATTGAATAAATGTAAAAGTTGATAGGAATTACCATACCATAACTAAACAGTAAACATGTGCAAGATAATAGAAGAGCGCTGCTTATTAGCTGCGCATTTTTTATTCTATATAAATCAATATCACAAAAAGAACATGTGTGAATTTCATAACTTATTGTCAAAGTTATGTAACACATACTCCTACCATGATGCTCACCTTTGCATTATAATAATTCATTAATAAATAAACTAAAATGAAACTAAAAAATGTACTACCAATCGTAGCAATGCTATTGGTTGTTTTCTTTTCCGGCTGTAAAAAAGAGGATGAAAATCCCGGTGTAAATCCTACTGTGACTTCTACAGTTCCTGTAAACCAAGCCACAAGTATTTCTATTAATAGTATGGTTTCAGCTAACTTTAGTGTAGCTATGAATCCATCTACTATGACATTAGCAAACTTTACTTTACAGCATGGAACTGAGACTGTATCAGGAGTAGTAGAATATACAGGTAAAACAACAACTTTTACCCCATCAGAGAATCTAGTATCAAATACAATCTATACTGCTACTATTACTACTGGGGCTAAAGACATCGCGGGAAATTACATTGAGAAAAACTATGTCTGGACATTTACTACAGGTGCAATCTTGGATATAACTTTACCCACAGTGACCTTGACAGAGCCACTTAACAACGCTACAGGTGTAGCACTTAATAAGGCTATTGCAATAACTTTTAGTGAGGCAATGGATCCTTTGACAATTAACTCCAATACATTTACCTTAAACCAAGGTACAAATGCTATTTCAGGTTTGGTATCTTATTCTGGAACTACTGCAACATTTACTCCTACAAATACCTTAGTAGCTGGAACTACATATACAGCTACAATAACTACTGGTGCAAAAGACTTAGCAGGTAATGCGCTTGCAGTCAACACTGTATTGAGTTTTACAACAATTGCAAATTCGGATATCACTTTACCTACAGTAACTTTGACAAGTCCTCTTGACAACGCCACTAATGTTGAACGCAACAAAGTGATTGCAATAACTTTCAGTGAAACAATGGAGCCTTTGACTATTAACTCCAATACATTTACCTTATATCAAGGCACAAATGCTATTTCAGGTTCGATAGTTTACTCTGGAATCACTGCAACATTTACTCCTACAAACGCCTTAGCAGCAAGCAGCATTTATACTGCTACAATAACTACTGGTGCAAAAGATTTGGCTGGGAATGCACTTGCAATCAACACCGTATTGAGTTTTACAACAAATAGTACCATTTCAAATTTAGCAGTGGTAGAACTTGGATCTGCAGGTAATTACGTGATTCTTGCAAAAACAGCAATCACCAACATCTCAACTTCAGCTATTACAGGAGACTTAGGACTTAGCCCAGCCGCTACATCATATATCACAGGTTTATCCTTAACAGATGCAACAGGTTATGCAATATCTGCACAGGTAACTGGTAGTATATTTGCAGCCGATATGGCAGATCCTACTCCTATTAACTTAACCACTGCAGTTAACAACATGATTACAGCTTACAACGATGCAGCTGGTCGTTCAAATCCAGATTTCTTGGAGTTGAGCACAGGTAATATTGGTGGAAAAACGCTAACAGCAGGTCTTTATAAATGGACGAATACCGTTACTTTACCTTCTGATGTTACCATTTCAGGTGGCGCAAACGATGTATGGATCTTCCAGATTTCAGGCGATCTTTTGATGAGTAACGCAGTGAATGTTACCCTTATCGGTGGTGCTCAAGCTAAAAACATTTTTTGGCAGGTAGCTGGTCAGGCAACCTTTGGAACAACCTCTCACTTTGAAGGTGTTATATTGTCGATGACAGGTATTACTTTCCAAACTGGCGCAACTTTGAATGGTAGAGCATTAGCACAAACGGCTGTCGCTCTTGACGGTAATGCTATAACAAAACCATAATACACCAAAAAAACATAATTCAAAAGAGGTGATCTCACGGGATCACCTCTTTTTTTAATTTTTAATTGATGATTCTACAATATGTGAACTACATAACTTATATACAATATTGTGTAATACTCGCTCCCGCTAAGGTTCGCATCTTTGTACTATTGAATTACACATATAAAAAAAACTAAAATGAAACAGAACAAAATGTACCCAATCGTAGCCATGCTATTGGTTGGACTAATGACTGGATGTGAAAAAGGTATGGATACCAATTTATCCTCCAAGATGTCTTCCGGAGAAAAGACAATTGCTTATGAGCCACAACAAAGTGCATTGGGTGGAGTATATCTAGGCGTTGCAGGCGATTTTGCGATTCTTTCAAAATCAGGAATCACTAACGTATATAAATCATCGATTACTGGGGATGTTGGTTCAAGTCCAATCACTGGTGCTGCTGTACTGGTAACTTGTGCCGAAGTGGTAGGTAATATATACACAGTTGATGCTGCCGGGCCACTGCCTTGCAGGGTAACTAATGCAACCAGATTAGGTATCGCAGTGCTTGATATGCAAGCCGCCTACACTGATGCTGCCGGACGTATTAACCCTAACTTCTTGAATTTAGGTGCTGGGAATATTGGTGGTTTAACCCTTACCCCTGGCCTTTACAAATGGACTAGTGCGCTGATCATCCCAACGGATGTTACTATTTCGGGTGGACCTAACGATGTTTTTATATTCCAGGTTGCTGGAACCATGATTATGAGTTCTGCTGTTAGAGTTACCTTAAGTGGTGGTGTACAAGCAAAGAACATTTTCTGGGTAACAGCAGGTGCTGTAACCTTCGGTACTACTAGCCATTTTGAAGGAAACATTTTAGGACAGACTGGTATTAACATGCAGACTGGTGCCACTATAAACGGCAGGATGCTTGCTCAAACAGCAGTAACCCTTCAAATGAATACGGTTAATATTCCACAGTAAACTAAAGGAATATAAAATTCAAAAGAGGTTGTCTAAATCAGTTTTTAGACAACCTCTTTACTTATTATACTGGCATTATTTTTCAATTTAATACAATCAAAAATCATAAGTGTATGAGAATAACGATTAAACTTCTATATCTAATGATGCTATCCATTTTAGCCTCATTATTAATTGTAAATTGTAAATCAGTAAATACAGACTCTAATAACAATGCTTCATCAAGCGCTTCCAATGAAGGTTTTAATAAGTTTTATAAGAGATTTCATGCAGATAGCACACTTCAAATGTCAAGAATAAAATTTCCACTCAATGGAATATCTGCTGACGGAAATGGAGAGATAAAATGGAATAAAAAAAATTGGAAATTTATGAAGATAAAAATTTACGACGTTGATAAAAAACAATTTAAGGTATATTTCAAAAAAACTAATAAACCATTTACTCAAAAACTCTGGATTGAAAATTCAGGATTTTATCCAAAATGTAGATTTAAATTAACTGATAAAAGGTGGTATATTTTGTATTTCTTAGATCAAAAGGTATAAAGTGAATATCGACTAGTGCCAACAAAAATTAAAGATTCCTCACCTGCAATTGCACAAGCCGTTGTTTATCATTTAAAATGACAATTTCCCTTGCATCAGTGTGTGAACCGAAATGTGTGAATCATATAAATCAGTTAATGAATTGTGTAACTACAATACATTATAACCCTAGTACATTTACATAACAAAAAATTTATTGGGTGGAGATTAGAACCCACTTAAAAAAACAGAGCGAAACTGAAAAGCTATACGAGTAAGAAGTACACAAAAACTACACCGATGAAAAAACTAATTTTCACATTTTTAATTGCATTATGTTTGATTTCACCCGGCTATGCACAGGATTACAAAACAGGAATAGGGGTAAGAGGTGGATACTTCAATGGCCTAACTGTTAAACATTTCATTGGGACAAAAGCAGCCCTAGAAGGAATTCTTGACAGCAGATGGAGAGGATTCCAATTTACTGGTCTTTATGAAATTCATAACCAAGCATTCAAAACAGAACGTTTAAATTGGTATTTTGGCTTTGGAGGTCATATTGGCTTTTGGAATGGAGATAATACAAAATGGGGAACACCAGGAACAAACTATACCATTATAGGTTTAGATGGAATTCTGGGTTTAGAATACAATTTCAGGGAAATTCCTTTAAACATTGGTCTCGACTGGAAACCCGCTTTTAATATTACTGGCTATTCCGGTTTCTGGGGTGATGGTGGAGCTATCTCAATAAGATATATCTTCTAAGAATTGTATAAACTCACATTATAGAAATCGTATATGGTAAAACATATATTCTTCAGCATTCATGTTGCGATTATATTTTACCTTACTCAAAAATAAAAACAATGAATAAAATTATATTAGCCCTTACTGTAAATGGAATTATAGTTGGCATGCTGTTGAAGAAATACATATTAGTTCTTATCCTTAGTATATTTGGATTGAGCGTCTTGGCAAACCCCAAACTAGCATCAAAACAGCAAATAGGAATGTTTATTAACTCCAAAACTTGTGTTGTACTCGAAAGTGGCATAAATCCTTACAATCTGTTCATACAAGATGCTGTTAATAAATACTGGAAATCTACTGAAT
This sequence comes from Bacteroidales bacterium, assembly GCA_013141385.1. Classification (NCBI taxonomy): domain Bacteria; kingdom Pseudomonadati; phylum Bacteroidota; class Bacteroidia; order Bacteroidales; species Bacteroidales bacterium. The sequence goes on from JABFRB010000026.1 coordinate 23,760, forward strand.
TTGAATTTATCGATCAACAGGAGTTTGAAAAACGTCGATTTGATTCAAAGTACTCATTTCTGGTGCTCATGAAAAATATTTTCGATAAAGATCCTGGCGGGGTAAGCTATAATTTCATAAGCCTTGTTCTAGGAGATACGTCAAAAAACATTACCAATATGCCTGAACTATGCTGTATTCCCATATCCTATACAAATGACAATACAAATAACTTCGGATATGTAATACCCTCTATTGTCAAATTCATGCAAAAACATGTAAAAACTCTTGAGACAAAACGCTTCTTAATTTCTCTTAGAGGGTTAAAATACTATAACGGTTCACCATGTTTTCAGTACACTCTTTTGCTCATGGACGAAAAAATGATGGCAGCAGATGTCAATTCAATTGAGAAAATCAAGTCAGTTTACCCCTATTTTGTAATACTTTCTAATTCTACTAAAATTGAGGCTGACTTAGCCACAAACCCTTCAAATACAATGTTTAATTTCCACGTAGGCCCTACTCAAAATACTGGAACAGGAAAATGCTTCGAAATGATATTTGATACTGAAGGTAATCTTTATTACTATAACTCTCGAAAGATTACTAATGATAACGAAAATGGTTTTAATCTGAAAGATTTCAAAAATATTAAGAGAGCAAATTTATTCGGTTTGTAATCATTTTTTAAATTCCCCTTATACCTTTTTGCAATAATAAAAATGTGGGAATGATGTAACTTATTTACAAAGTTATGTAACAATTATGCTCAAGTGATGATTTACTTTTGAATTTCAAACTACTCACTTAATTAATTGATTAATGGATAAATATTTAAGACCCTCACGTAACGACCAAAAGTGGAGCGAACAAAAAGAAAAACTCCTTAATCAATTCAAAAGTTTAACCGATAAAGATTTGCTTTTTGAAGCGGGAAGAAAGTTTGAAATGATACTAAGAGTCAGCGATAAACTCGGAATACCTGAACCAGAAATGAAGCGCATATTTCAAGAACTTTAATGGTTTCAAAACAAATATGTTACATAAACAATATGTGTCCTCATAATAATCCTGAATATCGGTCAAGAAATTTGGATAATGCCGAAGTAGAAAAATCAAAAACTTTTACAAATATCAACCTAATTGGGTATGAACCTAATTCTGTTGTTTGTAGAATAATAATGAAAAAGCCGGCGGGAAATATATCCCTATTGTCTTTTAATACTGATAAAGAGGTTAAAGAAAAAATTTCTCCATTCGATACGTTTATTCAAATTATTGATGGCAAAGCCGAAATCATTATTGATGGTAAATCTAACTTACTTGAAACTGGGCAGTCAATTATAATACCAGCACACTCAACAAATTCTCTAAAAGCAAACGAATGCTTTAAGATGATTTCAACCACAATAAAAAGTGGATATGAATAAATAAATTCTGCCCCACTCCTATTTAAGATCAATGGGGGGAATAATATAAAACCATTTTTTCAGCTAATGGTTATCATTTTTCTTTAAAACAAACTGAATTTATTACGTTAATTAAAACAAAATAAAATGTCAAAAGAAAAAGAAGGCAAAGAGAAATCTAGTAAAAAAGCACCCACTAAAAATCTGAAAGAAAAAAGGGCTGCAAAAGCCGCCAAACGAGATGGTAAAAACAAAACAAGCACCTTTTGATTCAAAATCTGTTATTAATCAGTGAAAGGTTCTAGGACATAATGAGTAATTGAAATAATCCGTAATAACCATTTGAAAATCATTGTTTATTAAAAAACAAATAGCATGAACTACATTTTTATTATTCTACCAATTGTACTTATATTCTTACTAGGAATTAGAATTGTTCGACCAACCGAGAGAGGTCTTATCGAGAGGCTTGGGAAGTACTATAAATTCGCTCTTCCTGGGTTTCATTGGATTATCCCGGTTATCGACAAACTTTACATGGTTAATGTAACCGAACAGATGGTAGATGCACAACCTCAGGAAATAATTACCAACGATAATCTGAATGCAAGTGTAGATGCTCAGGTTTATTTTAGAGTTAAATCTGATGAAGAAAGCGTTAAAGGATCAATTTACCACGTAAATAATTACAAATGGCAGATTGTTAACCTTGCACGCACAACGCTCCGTAATATTATAGGTACACTTACACTTAAATCGGCTAATAGCGAGCGAGGCAAAATTAATGCCGAGCTCTATAAAACACTTCACATCGAAACTCAAAATTGGGGTATTGAGATTGTGCGCACAGAGTTGAAAGAAATTGATCCGCCAAAAGATGTACAAGAAACCATGAATAAAGTGGTAAAGGCAGAAAACGAAAAGATAGCGGCAATAGATTCCGCCACAGCAGCAGAAACTGTTGCTGATGGCGTAAAACGAGCTAAAATTAAAGAGGCAGAAGGATACAAGCAATCTAAAATATTACATGCAGAGGGAGAAGCGGAAGCAATTAAACTTGTTAATGAAGCAGCCGATAAGTATTTTATTGGTAACGCTCAATTGCTGCGTAAATTGGAAGCTCTTGAAGCATCGCTTGAAAATAATACCAAAATTGTAATCCCTGCTGGAACCGATTTGGTGAACATCATTGGAGAGATGGCAGGAATAATTCCATTTGACAGAAAAACAAAGAAAAATTAACAATTGAAAAATGGATACAACCCACACATAAATACTGACAATCATATTATTAGCATATTATATTTTCGTGATTTTAAAATTTCAATCACCTTAAATAATAACTAAATACGATTGACCTTTTTGTGTAATTATTAATGAATTATTCCTCCAAAATGACTTTAAAAATTAAAATATTGCACCAGAAAAATTAATTTATTGAAAATAAAGTTAATATCTAAATAATAGTACGTACATTGCACCATAATAATTTTAAAAATAATGAGTAAAGGAACAGTGAAATTTTTTAATGATTCAAAAGGTTTTGGATTTATTAAAGACGAAGCATCAGAAAAAGAGTACTTTGTACATGTATCTGGCTTAATCAATGAGATTAGAGAAAATGACGAAGTAACTTTCGATCTTCAAGAAGGAAAAAAAGGATTAAATGCTGTAAATGTTAAGCTAGTATAAGCTTAAATTATATAAGACATTTATTGTTTTGGAAACTGCCTCAATGACTACAATGTCTGAGGCAGTTTCTTATTTTAAGCACATTCGTTCTAAGTAAAAATTTTGAAAACGGCTTCTATAGCTTCCAATCGATATAATAGAAAAAACGTAAAAGGGAAAATCTATGCACCATTTAGGGGTTAGCATCACTCCTCTAATATCCTTATAAATACTTCACCCTGTTTACCCTTTAGCCTTGAGAATTACTAATGCCCCCCGATATTCTTTTTTAGCTAAAAGTTTTCATAAATTCGCAAAGCAAAAATCAAGAACTGATGAGGGTTTATATATATCCTCATACAAGGATTTAACACAATATTTAACCTACTTTGCCCATGAGAAAACCAAAAAAGAAATTCTATGTAGTTGTTCTTGTTTTCTCAATATTTGTTGGAATAATTGTCTATAAAGTTTTTTTTGAGCCCGAGACTTTCAAAATCAATAAATTCAAATACCCCATATTTGGTATTGATATATCGAAGCATAACGGTCGTATTAATTGGGATAAATTAAAGAATCAGAATATTGATTTTGCTTTTATTAAAGCCACAGAAGGAAAAACACGGTTAGATCCTTGTTTTCTGGATAATATAAAAGGTGCAAAAAAGATAAAGGTTAGAGTTGGTGCCTACCATTTCTTTAAATTCAATCGTGATGGCGCAGATCAAGCAAGAAATTATTTGAATAGAGTAAAAATCTATAATCTTGATTTTGCCCCTATTCTTGATGTTGAAGAATCTGGAAACTATACAAATAGAAATAATCCAAAATTAGTTATAAAGGAGATTAGGGATTTTATAAACTATGTGGAAGTAAGATCATCCCGAAAAGTGATTATATACACCAACGAGCACGAGTATAATAAGTATATCAAAGATAATTTCAACAAAAACCCTCTCTGGATTTGCTCATTAGATGAAGAACCTCCAATTGATAGAATCTGGACATTCTGGCAATATGCCCATCGAGGAAAACTTGACGGAATAAAGGGTTGGGTAGATGTTAACACATTCAATGGAGGTAAAGGTGATTGGAATCGTTTTATAAATAGAGGTTTCAGATAGGTTTAAGGAAATAAGAAAACTCAGCAGACTCCTTTTTAAGAGATCCATTAAATCGATATTTTTAAAACTATACCTGATTATTACTATTAGTAAAACTTAAATATTCGTAAATTTAGGTGTTGGTTTAACACTCAGAAACCTTGTCTGGAATAAAACATATTTTGAGGATTGTAAAAAAACGCTACCTATTTTCTAAGAGAGCAGTAGTTCTATTCTCCCTTCTATTAATCCCCTTAATAAGCCTTTCCCAAATCGATACAACAAAAAAAAGTATGTCGTTCGATTTTGGGATTACCAGGGATATGAACATCAATCTGTGGCCAATTTTTAAACGCACAATCTCCGATTACGAAAAGGATAAACAGCTGCTATTTCCAATTTATCGAAGCTATAGTAACTTTAAAAATGGCGAAAGAAGAATTCACTTTATACCCCTATTTTGGAGGGATAGTAGCATAAATGAGGAGAATCTTCGGATTATATCAACATACTATCCCTCACTAATCCACATCTCAAAGAATAACGATGAAAAAACCAAAACATTTACTTTTCTTGAACTTGCTCCACGAATCAATCTACTAGAGTTCAAAAAATCGCCCGATGGGCTGGTTATGCAGAATAATCTGTTACTCTTTTTATGGTATCAAAATAATCAGGTAACAAAAAAATCGTACCTAATAGTTTTTCCTGCTTACTGGCAATTTAAAAGTCCTATAAGAAAATCGCATACACTTTTCCCCATTTACTCCTATGGCAATAACCTACGTAATAAAAAACAGTATAGTGTTATAACCCCTCTTTTCTGGCATCTTCAATCGCCAAAAAGAACTAGTAATCTGTTTTTCCCAATTTATTGGAATAGGAAAATATTAAATGGAAAAGATTCAACTATAAGTAATCTAGTATTCCCTGTTTACTGGTCACACAAAGATAGAAACACAAACAACAAGATTGTATTTCCTATTGTTTGGAGTTTGAATAATGTTAGGTATAAATCGCTTACTATAGTCCCGTTAGTTTCATACGGCTATAATTCGGATAGGGAACGACACCATTTAATGGTAACCCCTTTTTTCTGGCATGTTAAACGCTTTGAGGGTGAAAGCACAACCCTGTTCCCTCTTGTATGGAGTAGCACATGGAAAACTAAATTTGAGAATTACTCATCATTGGTTGTCTTTCCTATTTACTGGGCTCAACAAAATAATAACGAAAGGAGTCAAATACTTCTGCCATTCATATGGAGCAAAACCACTCCTTACTATCAATCTTTCTCATTTATCCCCCTATTTTCAGTAGGGCAATCACCTGATAAAACATCAGGGCATGTTATAGCTACGCCGTTGTTTTGGCATTATAAATCGCCAGACATTATTAGCAATACACTTTTTCCCATTTGGTGGAAAAGAAAAAGGTTTTATGAAGATATTACCCAAACAACCAACATTGTTTTTCCCCTTTACTGGGAACGGAAAGAACCATCGATCCAAAGAAATATACTATTTCCTATAGTGTGGAACTTTAAAAATACCGAATATCACACTTTTACATTTGCCCCTTTTATTTCTAGAGGACAGTCTACTGATGGTAAAAACTCATATCTAGCTATTACCCCACTATACTGGAGTTTCCAGACTGAACAAGGCAAAGGCAAACTTCTATTTCCTCTTTGGTGGCAAAACGACAGAACGAATAACGGTGAACTCAGAAATTCGTCACGTGTAGTACTACTTTACTGGAAATACAAGGATACTGAGAGAAAGCATCAGGGTTTATTGCCTTTGGTTTGGAAATTACAAAACAAATCGAACCAATCATTCACGTTTTTCCCAATATTCTCGCATGGACAATCTATTGATAGTTCGAAAAATTATCTGGCTATAACGCCACTATTTTGGCATTTTAAAAATCAGAAACGAACATTCAATACGCTATTTCCAATCTGGTGGAATAGGAGTATAAATGATGGTCAATATAACCGCCACTTTCAACTTCTAGTCCCAATTTACTATGCAAAATGGGATCGCTTAACCAGCAAAAAGATTCTATTTCCAATTATCTGGAGTTTAAAAAATCTTAATTATCGATCCTTCACCTTTGTACCGATTTTCTCATATGGACAAAGCACCGATGAAAATGTTAAACATCTTGCTATAACACCACTTTTCTGGTATTTCAGAAATCCCGATGGATATTCAGCCTCTCTTATTCCAATATTCTGGAAATCACAGTATGGAGATGGTGAATCTGCGGTTAGGTGGAACGTAATTTTCCCAATATACTGGTCAAATAGAGGACTCAACCAAAATAACCATGTGCTATTTCCAATAGTATGGAGTTTTAATAATTCCCTCCATCGCTCACTAACAATTGCTCCTCTCTTTTCTATCGGTCACAACAACGATAATTCGAAACGTTATGCTGTTATTACCCCTTTATTCTGGCACATAAAAAAACCAAAGAGCTATACTAATACCTTTTTGCCGATATGGTGGAGTAGCCAAAAAGAGGTTGGAAACAAGAAAATAAAGACTGATATACTTTTCCCTATTTACCTTTCATTCAGTAATCAACACCGAGCAACAAAAGTAGTATTCCCCTTAGTCTGGAGTTTTAGGAGTTCGAACTCACACTCACACTCATTTACTTTTGCTCCAATTTTCTCAATAGGTCAGAACATCAATGGAAAAAGTCACCTTATGGTTACACCTCTTTTCTGGAAATTCGATAGCAAAGCAAAACATCGTAGAATATTATTTCCCCTTTTCACAAGCTATAGCGATACCGCAAATCATAAACAGTTCGATGTACTTCTCCTGCTTGTTAGACACAGTAGCGCATCTAATTCCTCAAACTTAAGCATCCTATGGCCTATTGTTGAGCGAGAAAAAAGTATCAATTATAAATATTTTAGGTTTGCCCCTTTGGTTTGGAGTAAAAAGAGTCCGACCTTCAGCTATTTCACCATTCAACCATTCTTCTACCACAGCGTAAGCAAGGAGAATGAAACCTATCGCATATTATGGGAGTTGTTCGTTCATCGAAATCAATTGGGTATAAAGAGATCGAACAGCATACTTTGGAAGGTAACCACTTGGGATAAATACAACAATGGTGATCATGATTTTCGGTTACTGTATCTCCTCTACGCCAATTCAAATGTAAATGGGAAAGTAGAAAAAAGCCTCTTCCCATTTTACTACCTCACAAAGGATACCAATGGAAACCGATCACTCTCCGCATTTTTCTATTTCTACAATTCGCTAAAGCGTAAAATCCCAAACACCAAAGAGTACTATCAGGAGGAGCGGATTTTCTGGCTAATTCGTATCCGTTCCAATTACAAAATCCTTAAACAAAAAGGGGTTGAGGTGGAATAAAATGTATTTTAATTAATTTTGTAAAAAACTATTGACTAAAATGGAAAAAATAAGCGATGAATTAGAACAGAAAGTTATAGAACTCATCAAAAAGAACAAAATAATTGAAGCAGTAGCTATAGTTCAGAACGAATTAAAACTAGGATTGAGGATTTCGAAAGAAATTGTTGATAAGTATAGGAAGTAATTACTCATTATCTTACCCTAAATTTTTGTTCTAAAATAAAAAAATCTTTAAGGAGTTGTATAAATAACTTTAACATGTGCCTTTTAGAAAGCATCTCTATTGCCAATTTTACATAACTCAAAAATACACCTATGATTAAAAGTGGTTTTATTGTAAAAATAATCAAACATTTACTTCTATTATTTTTCTTAACAACTAGCAATAATTTATTTGCCCAGATTGATAGTTCATTTCTATCTAAAGGTAAATTCAATGAGGAAGATTATTGGAACAAACTCAGGGTAAATCTTTATACCGATTCTAGTTATAACGCATCCTACGATTTTCAGTATTATATCAATAGTGGACTAAAAAAAATAAGATCCAAAGAGTATTCCCAAGCAATTATCGATTTTAGAAGTTCTTTGTCAATTTTGAACAATACCAAAATACAGCAGATAGATACTGCAATTAAAAAGATACCATCTCCTAATTTATATATTGGAATCTGCAAATCACTTATTAATGAGAAAGATAGCACTGTCTACTATTATAAAAAATGTATTTCATCCAATAAATCAGCTATTGAAGCAAATAATGAATTAGGTTCAATCTTACTAAAAGATGGAAAAATTGATTCAGCACTCACCTACTTCAACCAAAGCTATAAATTGGATATGAAAAGCATAACAACTAACTATAATATTGGCTATTCATATTTTCTAGCAAATGATTTTGCAAAATCAAAGAAGTTCTTAAAACAATCAATTGACATCAATCCTAAATTCAAATTATCTTATATCATTTTAGGTCAAATATCATTGATTGAAAATAAATTACTTATTGCAAAAAATTATTTTAAATCTGCAATTGATGTTGATGCTTCATCAACAATAGGATACTACTATCGTGGATTTACATATCTTCGAGAAAATGAATTGGATTTGGCCTATATGGATTTTCTTAAAGTAGTTGAACTTGATAGTGCAAATTATGAACCTTTAGGAATTCTAGGGCTTATTGATATAAAATCGAATAGAATGGAAATTGGTATCTTTCGTTTAGCAAAGTGCGTTTCAAATCAAGCCAAAAAATCATCAAGAATGTATTTTGATGATTTTAAAGATATTGAGTTCGGGTCATTATTACTTGAACTAAATAAAGGTAATCTAAAAGTTGAGGAGAAACAAATAGGCTATGAATTTTTAAAAAATTTGGCGGACAATAATGGATATAAAAACACCTATATTACTAAAGATTTTTTTGAAAAACATAATGAATCCCAATTTGCTAAACGCCTTTATTTGCTAGGTCTTGCAAAAGTCAACTTCCTGTTTACCCTTGAATTTTGCGATCAATATCTCCAAAAAGATTCTACCCTCACCATGGTTCAATATATTAAAAGCAAAATACTTTACTATTCACAAAATTATAAAAAGAGCATAGAAAGTTTTTGTAAGGTTATTAAAAATTCGGACCTATATACAAGTGCTTATTATTTCAGAGGATTAGCTTACAAAGATTATGGGAATGTTGAATTTGCCATCCAAGATTTTAGCAAGATAATTTCTACATACCCCTATGATACAGAAGCACTTGAAGCAAGGGCTGGTTCGTTAACAATATTAAATCGTGATAAAGAGGCAATTAAAGACTATCTTAAAGTTATTAGAATTCAACCTAACATTTCAGTTTACAATAATATTTCAGTTTTATATAGACGATTAGCACTAATCGATAGTGCAATTTATTATTCTTCCAAGGCAATAGAATTATTTTCTAATTCTAGTACTCTATACTTCAACAGGGGATTAGCATATAAGGAAAGTAAAGAATTTGATAAAGCATTATCCGATATTAATAAATCGCTTGAATTCAACCCAAATTGGTTACCAGCATTATTTTCAAGAAGTGAGATATTTATGGAAATATTCAAATATAAAGAAGCAATTTCGGATTTAGATGTTTGTATAAAAGCTAATCCTGATGAAATAGAAAAATTGTATTCAAAAAGAGCCCAAGCATATTATTATATTGGCGAATATGATGATGCTATAAGTGATTTTCAATGGCTATTAAACATAAACAAAAACGATTTGAATCTAAATATTAGTATGGGTGATTGCTATCGGTCGAAAAAAGATTTTCCTAATGCAATAAAATACTACGATATAGCACTTAAAAAGGACTCAACATTAAGTGATGTATATTACCAAAAAGGATTGTGCTTTTCATCAACAGGTGAGAGCGAACAAGCGATTTTTAACTATAAAAAAGCAATAAATATAGATTCCACATATTCACTACCATTTAGTTCCTTAGCTCGTGAATATTACAAAACTGGCAATTACAATAAATCAATTATGTTTTCTCAAAAAGCCGTCGAATTGAATAAAAGGGATTTAGATGCAATGTTTATTATTGCATTATCTAATCTTAGGCTAAATAATTTTAATGTAGCAAAAAGACAATATCAGTTATTCAAAAAACTAGGTATTAAGCAAGGAAAAGAAATCAATCAAAAAACAATAAACGATTTGAAAGAACTAATTGAAAAAGGCATATATGTGGATGAATCTAAAGAAATTCTCAAGGATATTTTTGATATTCAGATTTAGTTTAACTCATATTACGCATTAGTTAAAAGTGCTTTCACAGCAAAGATATTCGGTTGAATACATTTTTCATTGTAAAGATTTCATAAGTTCTTAGTTAGATTGAAGTGAGAAGGAACTGAAAACAACTAGTTCATTACCTCAAATAGGTTAATAGGTTATGTAATTGAAAATTGAAGCGTTGTATTATTAAAATCAAAAAGCCATCCCTTATGAGATGGCCCTTTTTTAACCTAAAAATGAAAATAGACCTTATTCATATTCTTTTAGAATATCCTTAACTCCATCAGGTGAAACACGTCCGTATATTTTTTCACCTACTGACACTACAGGGGCAAGACCACAAGCGCCAACGCAACGTAAGCAGCTGAGGGAGAATTTCCCATCAGGGGTTGTTTCGCCAACCTTCACATCAAGAATTCGCTTGAATTCATCAAGCACTTTCTCGGCTCCACGAACATAGCAAGCAGTACCAGTACAAATGCTGATAGGGTGTTTGCCTTTTGGAATCATGGTGAAGAACGAGTAGAATGTTACAACTCCATACACCTTAGCAACCGAGATGTTTAACTCCTTGGCAATAATTTCTTGCACTTCGGCAGGAAGATAACCAAATGTTTCCTGTGACTTGTGAAGCACATTAATTAGTTCACCAGCCTCGTTGTTGAACGATTTGCAAATCTCCTTGAGTTTTGCAATCTGTTCTTTTTTTAGTTCAACTTTTATATGTGACATTTATCTATCCTCCGTTAATTAAATGAAAACATCCTTTTTGCTTTTATCGAAGTAATGCGTATGGAGCAGGTGATGAGCCTTTTCGCTCATTGGCTTTCCAAGGAACTCTTCGTAAAGTTTGATGATAAAAGGATTTTCATGTGATTTACGAATTACTTTACTTGTATCTTCAGTATATATTGCTTTGGTACGTGCTTTTAGGATTGAAGAATCACCATGGTGTAATGGTTGACCACCCCCACCAATACATCCACCTGGGCAGGCCATAATTTCAATTGCATGGTAATTTGTTTTTCCTAAACGAACTTCATCAAGAAGTTTCCTTGCATTGCCTAATCCATGGGCAATACCTATATTTATTGGTAATCCATTAAAATCGATTGTTGCAGAACGTATACCTTCCATTCCACGAAGTTCAGTGAAATCTACCTTATCAAGTTTCTTACCGGTATGTAATTCGTAAGCAGTACGAGTAGCTGCTTCAATTACACCACCTGTAGCACCAAAAATTACTGATGCACCTGTTGATTCACCAAGCGGGTTATCGAAATCTTCATCGGCAAGTTCGTCAAATCTTACATTGAACTCTTTGATTAGATGTGCTAATTCGCGGGTTGAGATTGAGAAATCAACATCTGGATTACCATCAACCTTAAACTCATCGCGTTGGCATTCGAATTTTTTAGCTAAGCATGGCATTACTGAAACCACAACTAATTCCTCGCGTTTTTTACCCATTTTATCAGCAAAGTATGTCTTTGCAATTGCACCAAACATCTGCTGTGGTGATTTAGCGGTTGAAGGAACATCAAGCATATCAGGATAATTATGCTCAAAGAAACCTACCCAACCAGGGCAGCAACTTGTAAGGATTGGCAACTTAACACTCTTATCACCAGCTAGATGTTTACCTAAACGGGTAAGAAGTTCAGTTCCCTCTTCCATAATGGTTAAGTCAGCTGCAAAATCAGTATCGAATATATAGTCGAATCCAAGTTGACGAAGCGCTGCAACCATCTTTCCTGTTACACGTGTACCTGGTTCTAGTCCAAATTCCTCACCAAGAGCTGCACGAACAGCAGGAGCAGTTTGAACAATTACAGTCTTTGTAGGATCAGCTAAAGCACGAATTACTTTTGGAGTATGGTCAACCTCTGTTAATGCACCAGTTGGGCAAACAGCCACACACTGACCACAATATGTACATGGCGATTTTTCTAAATCTTGCTCGAATGCTGGAGCAACCACTGACATAAATCCTCTATTTACTGCACTTAGTGCTCCAACAGTTTGAAAATCATTACACATGGTTTCGCAACGGCGACACATGATACATTTATCAACATCACGAATTATGGATGGCGAGAAGTCTTTCTTATAGGTAGACATCTCAGCGTACTCCTGACCAGGGATATTACGAATTCCCAATTTTACAGCCATATCCTGAAGCTCGCAACGACCACTTTTAGGGCAGGTTAAGCAATCTTTTGGGTGATCTGACAAGATCAACTCCATAACAGTACGGCGAGCGTTGATAACTCGGGTTGTATGAGTTTTAACAATCATGCCATTCGCACAAGTTGTAGAACAGCTTGGAGCTAAATTCCTCCTACCCTCAACCTCAACAACGCATATACGACAACCTGCTGGTTTATTTTCAATCCCAAGATCATGAAGATCCATGTAGCAAAGTACAGGAATATCAATTCCGAGGGTTTTGGCGGCCTTATAAACAGTAGTTCCTACTGGTACTTCAACAGGCCTATTATCTATTGTTAATTTTATATTTTCCATTTTAACCCTTTAATTATTTGATGCTGATAGCATTAAATTTACACTTCTCGATACATGCACCACACTTGATACAAACTGCGGTATCGATTAGATGTGGTTTCTTACGCTCTCCACTGATTGCGTTAACAGGGCAATTACGAGCACAAGCCGTACAACCAACACATGCTTCAGGATCTACAACATACTTCATTAACGACTTGCATTGACCAGCTGGGCACTTCTTATCGTTAACGTGAGCAAGATACTCATGATAGAAGTTATCCATGGTTGATAGTACAGGATTTGGAGATGTTTGACCAAGACCGCAAAGAGCTGTATCCTTAATTACAAGGCTAAGATTGTGTAAACGGTCAAGTTCTTCCATTGTACCTTCACCATTGGTTATACGCTCTAGTATTTCGTAAAGACGTTTATTACCAATACGACAAGGAGAGCATTTACCACAACTTTCTTCAACAGTAAAATCCAAGAAGAACTTTGCAATAGATACCATGCAATCGTCTTCATCCATAACAATCATACCACCTGAACCCATCATTGAGCCAGCAGCAATCAGGTTATCAAAGTCGATGGGGGTATCAAGATGTTTTTCAGTTAAGCAACCTCCTGATGGCCCACCAGTCTGTGCTGCTTTGAATTTCTTGCCGTTCTTAATGCCACCACCAATCTCAAAAATGACTTCACGTAAAGTTGTTCCCATTGGAACTTCAATCAAACCTACGTTATTGATTTTTCCAGCAAGAGCAAAAACTTTTGTTCCTTTTGATTTCTCTGTTCCAATAGATGCAAACCATTCAGCACCTTTTAAGATGATAACAGGTACACTAGCAAATGTCTCAACGTTATTTACATTGGTAGGTTTTCCAAGATATCCGCTCTCTGCTGGGAATGGTGGTTTGTTGGTAGGTTCACCACGTAAGCCTTCCATTGAATGGATTAACGCAGTTTCTTCACCACAAACGAAAGCACCAGCACCATATCTTAGGGTGATATCAAAATCAAATCCTGAACCCAAAATATCTTTGCCAAGTAGTCCATACTCGCGGGCTTGGTTAATAGCAATCTTTAAACGGGTAATAGCAAGTGGGTACTCTGCTCTGATGTAGATTACTCCTTGTGTTGCACCCATGCAGTAACCGCAGATCGCCATTGCTTCAAGCACTGAATGTGGATCACCTTCAAGTACTGAACGATCCATAAATGCTCCTGGGTCGCCTTCATCAGCATTACAAACTACATACTTCTGATCAGCATTATTCTTGCTTGCAATCTCCCATTTTAAACCAGTTGGGAAACCTCCGCCTCCACGACCACGTAATCCTGATTTCTTAATGATATCGATAGTTTGGGCAGGGGTATATTCAGCTAATACTTTACCAACCGCTTGATATCCTTCTCGAGCAATATACTCATCGATATTCTCAGGGTTGATGAAACCGCAGTTACGTAATGCGATTCTAATCTGCTTACGATAGAATCCCATATGCTTTGAATCGCTAACATGCTCTTTGCTTTTGGGGTCAACGTACAGAAGTCTATTTACTTTCCTTCCTTTTATAACATGCTCAGCAATAATTTCAGTTACATCCTCAGGTTTTACCTGTGTATAGAATGTATTATCGGGAAGAACTTTTACAATTGGTCCTTTTTCACAAAATCCAAAACAACCAGTCATAATAACTTGAACATCTGCTTCAAGTCCTTTTTCAGCTATCTCTGTTTTGAATTTTTCGATGATTGAATCGCTCGCTGAGGCTCTACAACCAGTGCCTCCGCATACGAGTAAATGCATTTTATACTTTGCCATTATGGTATCCTCCTTTTTCGATTATTATTTATCGATAGTCTCATAATTCATAGGGATGATACCATCAACGAGTTCTCCATTTTTGATATATTTCTCGATGATTTCATCAGCCTTTTTAGTATCAACATAACCAAACACTACCGGATCCTTACCCGGAATTGTTACTTCGATAGTAGGTTCTGCGTAACAGTAACCCATGCAACCAGTCTGTGTTACAACTGATTCTATACCCCTTTTTTCAAGTTCTTCCATCAAGAATTCCATTACGGTTTTAGCTCCTGATGCTATTCCACAAGTTGCCATTGCTACTTTAATCTGAACATGACTTCCAGGGTCTTCCCCTTTTTCCCTAAGGTTGATCTTTGACTGAAGGCTTTCCTTCATCTTCCGCAGATCATCCAATGATTTGATTTTTGCCATATTATTTATACTATATATGTTATTATTAGAATCAATATAATATTTCGGTTTGCAAAACTATTTCAATTGTTAATTAAAAGGTAGATTTTTAGTTATGTTTTATAACCTATTGATTCTATTTGTTTTTCTTCTAAATTTGAATGAATCAACTCTTTTATGAATTTAAAAACAGAAATATCATTGATAGATATCTCACCAAGTATCTCCTTGATTTCCTTAGTGTTAAAAATGAATAAGTTACCATTTATTTTGTGATTATAGATAAAATCCACTGATGAATTTCCTGAAACGGTTAATGCAATAACCCCAGCGATATCGCCTAAAACTGGGCAGTCAATATTTGATGGTTTAAACTTAGCGGTTATGGTTGTTCCGTGCCCCAACTGTGAAGTAATGGTTAAACAACCACCCGTTCGTTCAGCATTTTGCTTAAATAATGGAATTCCCAAACCAACCCTACGAGTTGTACGTGTGGTAGTATAAGGATCTACTACCGACTCAACAAACTCTTTGCTCATTCCTTTTCCATCATCCTTAATAATAATCTCTATAAGATCTTTTCTTTCATTTTCATCAATAGATATTTCAATCAATCTAGCATTTGCGGCTAAAGAGTTTTGAATTATATCCAGAATATGTAATGATAAATCTTTCATGATAAAATTATCTCCCTGCCTTCAATTCCAAGTATTGCCATCTTAAACTCGTTCCAACTCAGATTATTCATTCTCAAAAACATTTTGGATGTACCAATTTGATTTAAAGTATGGGCGTCAGATGATTTAATGAAACGAGCATTTTTAATGTATGAATAGTTCTTAAAAATCGTATCCATTGAAGTATTCTTTGATATTTCAAGAGCATCATATTTTAAATCTTTTGGAATAAATCCAAGTTGACTCATTATGCTATATTTTGGTCGATCTATATGTGCAGGTATAAATAACCCACCAATCTGATGAACTATTTTCTCAATTTCATCTATGCTTGCATTAATACCCGAAATCAGCAATGGTTCAACCTCCTCAATTATCTCCTCTTGCTCATCTACCAATACCTGATGGCCAAAAAGATCCGGGTTATTCTTAATTTCTGGACGATTTTCGTCAAGGAAATTTTGAATTAGTATTCTTTGCTTTTCATTTTCAAAAAGGCATAGACAATGAACATCTTCCTTTGTTGTAACCTCTGCACCATATAGCACCATGATTCCTTTTTCTTCTGCTATTTTCCTTACAGTGGGACCATGGAGCGTACTGTTATGATCGGTTATTGCTATTAATTCCAAACCGATTGCGGCTGCCCTTTCAACAATGTTGGATGGGCTCATGCTCAAATCTCCGCAGGGAGAGAGAACAGTGTGAATGTGCAAATCGGTTGAAAAGGATCTCATTACTTTTTTAAAAGATTATATAGCAATCCGTTTATTTCAAAGGTCTCTTTGCTGGTTCCAAGGATAGGAATACCCTCCTCGTTACTCTGCTTGATTGTATCTGCTTCAGGCTTATAGCCTTTTACAAGGATAACTGCAGCTAATTCTTTTAGAGAGGCAATAGCAATTACATTTTTATGGGTTTGTAAGGTTGTCCATATATCACCGAATTCGGCATGACCCATAACATCACTTAATAAATCCGAAGAATACCCTCCATGAACTCCTCTATTAAGTCCGTTTTGTCCCGAATAAACCTCTAGGTTTAATTCTTCAACTATTTCTGAGACTTTCATATTGTTATTTGTTTGTGCTAATATTATTTATCATTCAGCAGCATGTTTCATTTTAATGATTTGATTATTACCACAACTAGAGCACTTTTTCGTTGAAATTTCTGTTACACCTTTCATAATAGTAATAGTATTTTCAGAAGATTCAGCATTTCCACACTTGTCACACTTTAGTTTGTAGGTAATAGATGAACCAATTTGTTTTAAAATAACACCACCAGAAATTGTAATCATATCCATTTTTTCTTCTTACTATTATTGGTTTTCAGTATCTCTGATTTAATTATTTTATTATCAAATAATTAAATACAATAAATAGTATTTATAGAACTAATGATACCTTTTTGACTTATCAATTTTATTGCAATTTTTCTCGAACCGATCCTTACCCCATATCTTTTCCATAATTCTGAATGAATGATCGGGATGGAGTTTATGAGTTTGCTCCATAGTTTTTTGAAGAAAAATACAATGTGAAATGGCTGCTTTACCCTGAACAATATCTTCTGCCAATGCTTGGCAAGTAGGTGCTCCACAACTTCCACAATCGATGCCCGGCAGAAAACACATCAAACGATTTGAGCGTTCCATCTTCTTCATAGCCTTCGCCATATCCTCGTCAAGTTTCATCATCGATCTTGGTTTAATCTCACCAATAGGTATTCTCGATTTTAGAAAATCTTTATAATCGAGAATCCGATTACCAAAACCCTTAAGTTCTCTATCTTTATTTGCTTCAACTCTTTTATGAAGCCTTTCAACGGTTAAGAACCGATTACCCGTTGTTAATACTCCACCCGCGCAGCTCTCATCGCAGGCTCTTAGTTCAAGAAAATCAATATCGGAGATTTCTTCGTTCTCTAATTTTTCAAGGAACTCAACTATATTATACACCCCATCGATTGCAAGGCTGCGCCCTTTAACTTGACTTGCTTCACCATTTGTTAAACTCCATATTAAACCACTATCAGTCAAACAATCTTTTCGACCTGATAACCCTTTCTCCGTTTCACTCAGGTGCACAAGGGATTTTAACACCTTATTGTATATAAGATTCATGTTAATTACCCCAGCAACTTCCGATTTTTCTTCTCCTACAGGACTTTTAATAGCGGCAATTTTAGCAGCACAAGGAGTTATGTAGAATATTCCAATTTCATTGTCGCTAATTCCTCGCTCCTGCAACTTCTTTTTAATATAAAGAGATGTAATATCAAGAGGAGGTTTTAATAGCATTAAATTCTCCACTAGAGATGGAAATTTAACCTGTATTAGCCTAACAATAGCAGGGCAGAAAGATGAAATTACTGGTTTAGAATGGCTTTTGTTAGCAATATAGGAGTTAATTTCTTCTTTAAGGAGTTCAACAGACGTTTCAACCTCAACAACTTCGTTAAAACCAAGTTTAAGAAGAATTGATGTAACTGCGCTTGCGGTTATTTCATCAGAGAATTGACCTGTGAGAATTGATGGCACAAGTGCAACTCTGTAGTTATAGTTATAAATTTTGCTGAAATCGTCCTGCTCAATGATTATAGCATTAGTTGGGCAGACTCTGAAACATTCCCCACAATCAATACACTTATTTTCATAAAGTTCAGCTTTTCCATTTTTCACTCTTAACGCTTCGGTTGGACACACCCTCATACAATGTGAGCATCCGATGCAAACATCTTGACGAATTGTAAGAGCATGATGAAAAACCTTGCTTTCCATTTTAATGGCAGCTATTGATTAATATAAACCTCTATAAAGAGTTTTGTGCCCACACCTACTTCACTTTCAATCCGAAATTTATCCGAGTTTTTTTTGATATTTGGAAGTCCCATACCGGCTCCAAAACCCATTTCTCTCACCTCTGGTGTCGCTGTGGAAAATCCCATTTCCATTGCTTGCTCAATGTTTGGAATCCCAGGGCCTTTATCTATAAGGGTCATTTTTATCTTTTCGGTATCGATATCAATATGTATTTCTCCGTGATATGCATGGGCAACAATATTAACTTCACCCTCATATAATGCAACAACAACCCTTTTTATTACTTTGGGGTCAACATTAAGCTGCTTAAGTGTTCTTTTTACTTGACTTGATGCATTTCCGGCTCTGGTAAAATCACCTCCTTCAATTTTATATTCGAAATGCATTACCATTGGGGTGAGAGTTTGTTAAAAAATAGGTTTTAGTCCATTATTAAAAAGTACTCCAGATGCCTTAAACATCGAACATGGACACTCTATTAAAACGATTCCACTTTCCTTACCAAGTTTAAGCATATCCTCATTTACCTTTTTGTTTCTAACAAAAACAATACAGCTAATATCGGACATTTCGGCGGTTCGTAAAGCCTGAACATTTGCTAAACCTGTTAGCAGAATTACATTATCCTTTTGTAAGGTAAGCACATCGCTCATCAAGTCGGAGGCAAAAGCAAACTCTACCTCTTTTTCGATTTGCTCTAAGCCATAAACTACATTTCCTTCTAGCATCTCTGCAACATCTTTCAGCCTCATATTCAATAATTAATTAAAGATGTTGAATTATTTTTTTCAATTTAATGCTACAAATATATATATTATATTGTTATTATATAAACATTGTTATTATAATAACACTATATTTAAAAACAATATTATATTCAATTGATAATTAAAATAATAGGGTGAGATAATTAAATTACCTCACCCTATAAATAGAAACAATGTGGATTATATTATTAGTCAGCCACTTTACCTTGCTTGTATTTTATTAAAGCAAAAAACGACAATGATATTAAAGCAAAAACAGTAATATAAACAAAAGTTGGCACAGGTATGGGATCACCACTAGCATATGAATGCAATCCTGAGAGATAGTAGTTTACCCCAAAATAGGTCATCAACACTGATGAGAAGGCGAAAAGTGAAAGCAAGTTGAATGTGTATACGCTCCGTAAAGGTTTTATCATTCTGGAGTGAATAACAATGCTATATATTATCATTGTTATTAAAGACCAGGTTTCCTTAGGGTCCCATCCCCAATAACGCCCCCAAGATTCATTAGCCCAAACAGCTCCAAGGAATGTTCCAATTGTTAGAAAGTATAGTCCAAGTGTCAGAGTTTTATAGTTAACTATAGTCAATTCATCAATAGTCTTATTGATTCTCTCATTATTTTTAGCATTTCTTAATGAGTAAAGAATCATCACAAGTAACCCAAGTACAGCACCTAAACCTAGGAACCCATAACTTCCTGTTATAATAGAAACATGAAGAGTAAGCCAATAGGATTTCAGCACTGGAACCAGATTGGTTATTTCAGGATCCATAAAACTTAAATGTGCAACCAATAATGTTAGTGAAGATAAAACAGCAGTTGCAGAAAGCGCAAAATTCGATTTTTTGCTAAATATAAAACCTGCCAAAAGAGTTGCCCACGAAATAAAGAGCATTGATTCATAACCATTGCTCATAGGTGCATGACCCGAAATATACCATCGAAGAATCAAACCAATGGTATGTGCAACAAAGCCAAGAAGTAGCAGAATACTTAAATATTTAATAATTCTATCAACAACAACTTTCCCAGAAACAATGCCAAAAATCAGCGTAAAGATTAGGATTAACCCTATTGTAGCATAGAAAGGAAATAGTTTTTCGAAGATTTTGGCTTTATTATAGAACACCTCAAGATTTACCTTTCGTTCTGATGGCAAATTGTAACCAGCAAATTTTTTCTGGTAATCAACAATTGAACTAATAAGTTTATCGGTTTCGATTGTGTTATTTGATGATGAAGGATGTTGAGCAGATTCAATAATCATACTCATTATGTTTGCAAGGTATAATGAATCCTCTTTACTCTCCGCATATTTTATTGCTTCAGTTGGCGAACCCCATTTGGTTGATTTGTCTTTGATGGGAAATATTTTAAGAAACTCACCAGTGTAGATCATGTAAAGAATATTAACTCTCTCATCGAGTTTAATTATCTCCTTGTCGAATTTGTTCCTCGATCCTTCAGGTTTTGTGTAAGCCTCTTCTACAAGTTTGGCAAGTTTATAACTATTACTTGAGACATCTACAACATCCGTAAATGCTGCGTAATCCCCATTAACACCTATGTTTTTAGCCAAGTCACTATTCGACACCTTAATTAATGGAACATTTTTCCAACTATTAAAATCAGCATAAAATCCAAGAAATACCTGCATTGAGGAATAACCTTCAAACTGATTCTTTTTAGTAACCTTTCTAATTATATCGTTGCTTAAGGTGAATAAAGGTTTTGTTCTTCCCTTTTGATCCTGCACAAGTACTCTTCCGAAATTATCGGCAACGTTTTTATCTATAACTAGTTTTTCGTCAATTCCATAGGATAGGGTCGTACTTAAGAAAATAGCCAATAGAGTTGTAATACCTTTTTTTACAGGCGATTTCCATGCATTTATTGTAATAGTTTTAAGTAGGGAGTTTTTATTTATTATCGAAAGAATTATAAAAATAAAAAGAAGCATATAGCCAATGTACGTAACAACCATACCCGTTTTATCATGATTTACAGATAAAACAGTACCTTTCTCATCAGTATCATAGGAGGATTGAAAAAACCTATAGCCTCTATATTTTAGAATATGATTCATGTAAATTGAGTAAGACTTTTCAACATTATGCTCCTTGTCGATAAGTGTTACTTCGCTTTTATAGGATGAAGGGCTGTTTGAACCCGGATATCTCTCTAAAACAAATTTATTCAGTTTGATTTCAAAAGGTAATTCGACTTCTTTTGGGCCATAGGCAACATCAATTGTATTACCATTATAACTATACGTAGCTTTCGTGCCATTAGGATCCTTATCTA
Source organism: Bacteroidales bacterium (assembly GCA_013141385.1). Taxonomy (NCBI): domain Bacteria; kingdom Pseudomonadati; phylum Bacteroidota; class Bacteroidia; order Bacteroidales; species Bacteroidales bacterium. The sequence goes on from JABFRB010000026.1 coordinate 45,424, forward strand.
CCCATAAGTATATATCTGATTTTTTTTCTCCAGTTTTTAGTTCAAACTCCAAAACTGTTTGAGAATGACCACCCTGTTTTGGTTGATGATAAATAGGTTTCATAATACCCTTAGAACTTAGTTTTTGGACAACAAATCCAGTCTTGTTAAAATTATAAATCATCATTGGCTTTAGTGTAATTTTTTCTCCAATCTCATGAATTGATGTTTCCTGATTCATCATGTTTTTTGTACTGATAATTGATGAGGATTGTATATAGAAACTATCTTTCTCACAGGTAATTTTAGCATCTAAAGAATCCTTGTTGCAAAACCCAACGGGGGATCCATTGATTTCTTTTATTTCACCTTCTTTCAAGAAGATTGTCTGTCGACCCATCATTCCAGAAGTTAGCATTAACGAAACGATAGGAGTGCCTCCTTCATCATCAACAAGTGCTTCAACAGCATTAGGAATAAACCCAACCAATTTTAAACTATAAGGAGTGTTTTCAACCACTACCTCTTTTGAATACTTATCAACTGATGATGGGGTAATTACAAATGATTTTTCGCTTCTGAAAATTTGTTTCCCCGTATTGTCCAAAATTGAAAATTGAATATGCTTTTCGGATGAGCTGCAAATGTTCTGTGATTCACCTGCCCTTATGTGAATTGAACCATCAAATCCAAAGTATCTAGTAATACCTGCACCAATTATTATTAGTATAAATGAGAGGTGAAATAATAAGATGGCAAGTTTTTTTTGATTAAGTAGTTTATTAATAAATATTTGCCCTAAAAGGTTTACAACCAAAAGGAGTAGAATCAACTCAAACCACTTAGATCCATACACCCATTTTGCTGCAATAGCAGCTCCAAAATCGTTTTCAATAAAGGTTGCAGTTGCCATTGAGAATGCAAATACAACGAATAGCACTCCCATAAACCAGGGGCTAAAAAGAAATAACGAATTCTTTTTCATATGATGAATTGATTTGTATTAACTAGAATAGTAAATAAAAAAAGATTGGATGAATGGCTTATCCATTATCAGATATCATCTGTAATTTAGTCTTATCCAAAATTTTGACCCTAGAGCAATTTGAGGAAATCACTGCACCATCCTCAAGATCTTTAAGGATTCTAATAACGCTTTCTTTTGCCATATTTGTAAACTCACCAAGTTCTTGTCTGTTGAGGATTAGATCAAACTCATCCGAATCGTAAATTACATTAGATAGGTATAATAGGGCATCGGCTAATCGACCAGGCATCTTTTTTTGAGTTAAAGCAATTAATTTATAGTACATCAAAAGGGATTTTTGGCTAATATCTTCAAGTAATCCTTCGGCAAAGCGATTATTTGTATGTACTAGTTGCCTGAAAACCTGCATATCGATGAAGCAAGCCTTAACATCAGTTAATGAGGTTAAGGTAAAATGATGCCGCATATCCCCAAAGGTTCCTGGTCCAGAAACCATCATGCTTGGCTTGACTATTGATATTATAATGTTTTTATTGTCTAAGCCTTCAAGAAAAGCCTTTGCCATACCCGATACAAGAAAAATGGCAGAGGATGTTGGCGATCCTTTCTTAAATATAATTTCTCCCGGTTTGAAAATAGCCTCATATCGGTGTTTGCTTATTAATAAAAGATCATCATCGGATAGGTTTTTAAAATTCTCCCATCGATTCATGCATGTACGGCAGTCATTTTCAATTAAAGGTTTTTCCATGTTTTTTTATTTAAAGGCATCAAATATATTGTAATAATCAAATATAAATCAAAAAAATGATAAATGTCATCTTTTTAAGCCTTTTATATCAATCTATTTTTTGATATAAATCATAATCAAGCGCAGCAATATATCACCATGATTTTATTGAATACCCTATTGCTTATTAATACTTTTATGAACCAAAACTTTAAACCAAATTTTTATGAAAAAGTTCAAAAACTTATTAATTTATACAATTATATGTGCAAGTTTTGCCTTATATTCCTGCGAGGGTCCAATGGGTCCGGCAGGAGAAAATGGAGGTAATGGGATAGATGGCAAAGATGCCAATTCATCTTGTTTGAAATGCCACAGTACGGCAAAAATGGTGGCTATTGAATCGCAATTCGAAATGTCCGACAAAGCAGAAAGAAATGCTAGACCTGGTAAGTATTGTGCAAAATGTCACTCAACAGAAGGTTTTTCTGAGGTTGTGGCCAAAGGAACATTTAATACAGCTAACGACTATAACGGTGCACATCTTAGTTGCGCAGCATGTCATAAGCATTCAGCCTTTGATTTTACGGGCGACACAGTTTCTCAAGTTTTAAGGACTATTGCTCCTGTATACACCAGTTTTAACAATTTCAATTATACCACAATGGCGTATGAAAGAGTAAATGCATCAGATTATGGTGGAATCAATAATTTATGTGGTAACTGTCACCAATATCGTGGGCAGACAGTGAATACCTATACAGATACTACTACTGCTGGTGGTCATAAGGTTACTACTGGTGTAAAATATACTAATGTTCCATATTTCCCAATAGTAAATTTAGCTACTAATACTACTGTAAAATTCATAGCAGGTACAAGTTTTAGTATTCATGAAGGTGCGAATCAAGCCGATTATCTTATTGGTAAAAATGGTTATGAATATACAGGTGTAACATATGCAAGAGTATGGCAACATAGTACAGCTAAATGTACCGATTGCCATTTTAATACATACAATGCAACTTCACAAACAGGTGGTCACACTATGAAGGTTAACGTGGAAGATCCAACTTGTACTTCATGCCATACTGGGGGAAGTTCTATTGCAGCTAAAAGAACTGCAACTCTAGCTGCTATAAATGCCAAGTTAACTGAATTAGGAGATATGCTTGTTGCTAGGAAAGTATTCTTTAAATCTACAAGTGGTTCTTATAGTGCTGTTCCAACCCACGATTTTTATGGAACTCTTCTTCCAAACACTGCAACTGCAACTACCACCAAATATGCATTAAGCCTTGCAAATGCTAACACTATTAATCCAACAAGCGATATACTTACCTATAATAGTTTGGTTACCTGGGCTGTAGACAAAGTAGCTACAGGTACTGCAGCAGGTTGCAACAGTAGAATTGGTCGCGAATGGACATATGGCGAATTAGGTGCAGCATGGAATTATACTTACGTGAATACTGTTGCTACATCAGCCAACAAAGCTGTTCACAATCCATACTATGCTATGCAACTTTTACAATCATCAATTGATTGGCTAACTGCAAATCCATAATAATTAGGTTAAGATATATTATGAACCCCTTAGGTAACGTAACCTAGGGGGTTTGTTTTTCTGTAATAGATTCTTAGATACTAAAATCTTGCAACTCTGATTTTGAAGATTTGATAAGATACTTTTAGATATAAATTATACTTACTGCTAAAGTATTGCATATTTATATTCTTCTACTTTCTCCAACAAGGGTCAAGACACATAGTCATCAAGTTAAGATGAAGATTATCAAGCCATTTTAAAACTTACTCATTGCTCAACCCTTTCATTATTGCAACAATATCAATTACACATATGATATAAATCATATATATTACAACTAAATATCTCATTATATCCATAGAAAACCTTATTGCTTATCAATACTTTTATGCAATAAAATTTTAAATCAAAACTTTAAACCAAAACTTTAAACCAAAACTTTAAACCAAATTTTATGAAAAAGTTCAAAAACCTATTATTCTTTACGGCTATATGTGCAAGTTTTGCCTTATATTCCTGTGAGGGTCCAATGGGTCCTGCGGGAAAAGATGGGAAAGACGGAGCTGATGGCAATGACGCTAATGAAAGTTGTAAACTTTGTCACAATCCAAGTAGTGTAGATATCATTTCTACACAGTATGAATTCTCTAAACATAGTTATGGTGAAGCTGCTTTTGAAGAATCGGGGAATACAGGTTGTACTCCTTGTCATGCGCAGGAAGCATTTAAGTTTGTATGTGCAAACAATACCCCTTCTACATTTTCAATTGTTGCGCCAGCTACAACTTATTCAAACAATTATGCCGCTTCAAGTAGTTTAGCATATGGTGAAATTGGTTGCTCTACCTGTCATAGTAGTTTGCACAATACAGGTGGTATTGCTGATATTTCGCCATTAACTACTGTAGCACCAGTTACTATGACCATGTGGGGTGGTGCAAAAACCATCAATTTAACTCAAGATGGTGGAATTTCCAACCTATGTGTAAAGTGCCACCAACCACGTCCATTTACAAGAACATTTGGCGATAAAAATGTAATCGACTATAGTGCTTTAGTTAGTTCACCAGCCATAACCTTTTTTGATGGAAATGCACCAACTTCAACTGCAAACGTAAACACTATTCGTCCAAGTTATAGAACTCATACTCATTATGGAACAGCAGGTGCCGTTTTTGCTGGTATGGGTGGAGTTGAGTTTGGTACAGGTTATACCAACTCGTGGCACACAACCGGAGCATCTTGCCAGAATTGCCATATGGCACCGATTACCGGTAGAGCAGGTGGACATACATTTGTTGCAAAAGGAAATTTCAATGGTTGTAACGTAACAGGTTGTCATTCAGCCGCTCCAATTTCATCAGCTACAACATCAGCATACTGGAAAGCAACTAGAGATGAAATCACAGGGTTATTAAATAGTTTAGCAGCAAAATTAAATGTTGGTGGTGTTGATATTTTAAACAGAAATCCAAACACATCAGAAGGGGCGTTAGTTATGGTGGATGGAAATCCAGTAACTGTAGGCGTTAACCTCTGGGCTAGCGCAACGACCAATAAATATGATGGTTACTTGAATATTTATGATCCTGCATCGAACCCAACTGGTCCAATGTACAACAATGGTGCTGCCTTAAAAATGTTCCGCAATCCAAACCCAAGTTCAAGTTGGACTCAAGCTCAGAAAGATTTTAATCTTACACTTCCAATACTTACACTAACAAATGCTCAAATGGGAGCTATTATTAACTTCCAACTTATCTTAAGGGATTATAGTTTAGGTATTCACAATACAAAATATGCTAGAACTCTATTAACTAATTCAATAGCTACTATTCCATAAGCTATATTGTATTTTATAATTATAAACCCCCAAGACCACGGTTTTGGGGGTTTATTTTTTATAAAAGAATTCTTACTTATATAACATGAGTTCGATGTATGAAACAATATAATAAACAAATATTTACAAATACAATGTTTATGAATGGAATGCTAGAACAATGGAATATTGGAACTGGAGCGAAGCGGAACTCGACGAAGTCAAAACAAGAGGTTCGATTTTTGTTTATATCTTCCATATTTCCAATTCCATTGATTCAAATAAAATAAATTGACTGATATATAGGTCAATACATTGTTTCATACATCGAACTGACGTTATATAAAATATTTGGTAAGGATAGGATACTTTGAATCTTATAAATTGATGTTGTATCTGAAATAGTATTGCATCGTAAAGAACCATTTAGAAAATGTGTATAGAATGATTGTAATAACCTTTAAGTTTATACAAAATGAATAACGCAAATAATGTATTTAATAATTTATCTATAAATGGCTTTCTGAGTTTAGGTCATAAAAAAGCCGTTCGTACATGAACGGCCTAAAAATAAGGATGTTAATGGAATATTAGTCTATTTTTTGAAAGTTCGCATGAAATTAATTATTTGCCAGATGCTCTCATCCTCTATTTTACCTTCATATTTAGGCATTTCATTACGACCAGATTTAGTTTTAAAAAAAAGATCTGCATCAGTTTGAGTTACAAATTCGCCTTTTGAGAAATCACCAGGAAATGTGTCTAACCCTTTAGCCTTTGAGCCATCACCTAAACCAGTTTTGCCATGACACGAAGCACAGTTTTTATTATAAAGTGCTTTTCCAGCATTAATGCTTGCATCATCAGATTTAACAGGGTTCTTCATGACTTTATACTTGGCTGGAACCTCCCAAGGTTTTGCCTTTTGTGCATTTGCAGTGAAAGTAATTCCTATTACTAACACCAAACTAACTAAAAAGATTTGCTTTGCTGTTTTCATAATTAATTCATTTTTAGGTTGTATTATACAAATTCCATGCAAATTATTGAAACTTAACTTGCAATTTCAACATTTTTAAAACAATTTATCTATAATCTTTATCCGGTTATTATATGATTTAAGGGTTACAATGGATACTTATATTTTTGTATTATTCCTTAATCAAACATATTTATCCAATATAGAGGAACACTTAAATCAAATAATTGTTTAAAGGTTTTTAAACAAAAAAGAGGTTGTCCTTAGTATTAGACAGCCTCTTTCTTGTTTTGCAATAGAGTTAACTATTTTTTGAAAGTTCTCATATAATTAACCATTTGCCAAATGCCTTCATCATCGATTTTACCTTCATATTTAGGCATCTCGCTACGACCAAATTTGGTTTTGTAAAAATGATCTGCATCGGATTGATTCTGGAACTCACCTTTAGAGAAATCACCTGGAAATGTCTCTAAACCTCTTGCCTTTGGACCATCGCCTAAACCAGTCTTACCATGGCATGAAGCACAATTCTTGTTGTAAAGAGTTTTACCTGCGTTAATGCTAGCATCATCTGATTTAACTGGGTTTTTCATTGCCTTAAATTTGGCAGGAACTTCCCAAGGTTTTGCTTTTTGAGCAGAAGCAGTGAAAGTAATACCGATTACTAACACAAGCAAAATTGCTGAAATTTGTTTTAAAGTTTTCATAATCGTATTTTTATTATTTAGGTTAAAAGTTACAAAAATTATGCAAATTGTGGTTTATAGTAAATTTTGTTCTTCTTTATCGTCCGATTTTTTAATTCTAATTAGACAGATGATGGCATACATATAGTGTCCCCAAACACCAGTAAGCATTATTGTTAGCGCAATAATCATCCATGTTGGTGCGCCTTTTGTCCACAAAGCTCTGTGAGTAGTTGGAGCTTTATAGTTTGAAACTACGCCCCAATTATTTGAATATCTTTTCTCAACATTACCAAATGTTGCATGTTCTTCAAACTTGGCTACAATGATTATATTTCCATCTTTATCTCCAGGGATATCTGAAGGGAATTCAAGGCTAAGCGTTCCATCATCGCCAAATATACCATCGGCTACTGGAAGCAAGCTAAACATTCTTGTTACAAAAACATTAATGGGTTCACCTGTTATAGGAATATTTTTACCATTTTCGATCGTATAGGCTTTAAGGGTGACTGTCTTTACGCTATCAACCAAGTCAAGGCTCATCTCAATCTTTACATCTTTTATTGATATCTCCGCAGAAACAGCCTCAATTGAGTCCTTTGCAAAAAATTCAGATGTAAAAAACCAAGTTCCATCCTTTTCAAGCGATAGTTTATAATCGTTCGAGAGTATAAGGTTTGCAACACCTTTATCGTTTGTACTCACCTTACCAAGAGTATCTTTTTTTGAACCTATAAAGAATAAAATTTCTCTATTCCTTAAAGGTATATCCTTTCTATTGAAAGTATACGAAAGGGTTGCTTTTAGTAATCGTTGCTCATCACTATTCTTGAAGTATTGCAGCTGAAGGCTAGGACTAATAGTCTCTTGAGTATATCCTTTACTAATAAAGGTAAATACTATTAATAGAAGCAGAATGCTATATTGATGTAGTTTCATGTTGGTTTACTTTAGGAGTTCTTCTTCATCAATTTCTTGCATCTCAGATATTGAGATAATAGGAGCTATTTTAGATACTAGCATAAATAGCATTCCGAATACAGATATACCTGCGAAGGTTAACGACCATTCGACCCAAGTAGGAGAGTAGATATTCCAAGCTTCTCTACTATCCTGAATAGGAAGGAAAGGAGTTTCGAGGGTTGGAACAACAATTAAATATCGGTTAATCCAAAGGGCTATAAGCGCAATTACTGCAGAAATGGTAATATTTCTAATGGTTCTAAACCTTGGTAAACCTATAATAACAATAGGTAAAAGAATACCAACATAGTTCGCAAAGATGAATAACCATGAGTAATCGCTAAATAGTTTATCGATTAACAATGAATCCATTTTTATTGAACCATACCATTTTGTTAAGTAATCGCTAAAAGTAAAATATCCGTAAAATGCAGCAATTACAATAAGAAGGACTCCTAGATTCTTGAAGTGACGAAGGGTAATATATTTTTCAAGGTTGTATATTTTTCTAAAAATCCACATCAAAATAATCATAATTGCAGTACCAGAAAATACTGCTGAAATAACAAAATAGGGTCCAAAAATAGTGGAATGCCAACCTGGTTGAAGAGTAACGCCAAAAATCCACGATAGTACAGAGTACACAATAATAGCTATGGCAATAATCATGGTAGCCATAATAGTTTTAGCACTCGAAATAATTTTTTTCTGTGCAGGTGTTCCAGTAAAACCTAATGATAAGGTTTTGTAAACTTTCTTTTTCCAATTTGGGACATCAAGTTCTTTATAATCCCTAAGAATTGCAAAGTCTTCAATAAAAGAAAGGTAGAGGTATATAAAACACCCAACAAGGTCAGTCATAATTGCAATAACGTCCCAAGTAATAGGCGATTGAATTCTTGGATAAATAAACAGGTAGTAAAGTCGATCCAGACGACCAATACAGAAAAAAATAAAGAACGGACCAATAACCAGCGAAATAACCGTTATTAACTCGGCAAGTCGAATAACAGGTCTTCTCCATGCTGTGTGGAATAGGTGTAGTGCTCCTGATAGAATTGCACCAGCATAACTAAGACCCATAAAGAATATGAAATTCACAATAAACACACCCCAAACAACATTGTCGCGCATACCGGTTACGATATGACCCTTGGTGATTTGCTGGATAAGTCCATAAACACCAACAGCAAAAATTATGAAGAAGACTGAAAAAACAATATACCAGCTGGTACTTGTCTTTTCGATTTCGGGTGTTAAATCCTTTAGGAGGTTTTTATCTGTTTGCATCGTCATTTAAGGGATTTAATGGTTATCGAGGGCCAGCTTTTTTATATCTTTCCTTTATCTCATCTGTTTGATTATCGATACCTCTCTCAACTGGGAACATCCTTTGAGTAGGAGGTAAGTAAAATACGCTTGGTAATGTGCCTAAATCTTCACGATACCTATATCCACCTCGATCAGCAAGTAATTTTTTAAAGCGAACAGTTTCAACGCCATTGGTAACTGTATCTTCGTAAAGGTCTCCAAAATAAATAACTCCCATTGGACAAGCAGTAGCGCAACGGGGCAATTCGTTTTTTCTTGCTCTATCGGCACAGAAAACGCATTTACCAACCGTGCCCTCTATTGGTGGAATAGTTAACTCTGGGTCGTATACATGACCCTCAGGCATTTTAACTTCGGGATCCTTCCAGTTAAAAACTCTAGCTGAATATGGACAACCTGTCATGCAGAATTTACAACCGATACAACGCTCATTATCGACTAATACAATACCATCGTGTCGTTTGTAGGTAGCGCCAACAGGGCAAACACTTACACACATAGGTTTATCACAATGGAAACAAGGACGAGGAAACCAATAACGCGATGTTTCACTATTCTCCTGTAATAGGTATAGTTTAATCCACTCATGGTCTTTGGGTAACATGTGACCTTCTTGACATGCATCAACACATTTTCGTGCATTTTTGCATTTTGCCAAATCAATAACCATGACAAATTTTTTACCTGACAAACCCTTTCTTGCCTCCTCCTTCATCTTATCGGTATCAAGTTTAACTGCTTGAATTGCCTCTTTAGGCACTTCAACTAACTTTCCATCAGGAGTAAGAAGTTTAACCATGTCGCCCGAATAAGAGTTACCATTATTCCCCTTTGCCAAGGAAAATCCTGCAACACTGGCAACTGAAGCAATACCCACCCCTATTCCAAATTTCTTCAGAAAACTTCGACGTGAATTGCTTTTTGTATCGTTATTGTTTATTTCGTCCATGTGATAAACTTTAATCTCTTTTAATGTTCATCTGATTCATGATACCCTGTTATCATCCCTTTAAAAAGGGTTGTTGGTTTACTTCCTAAGGTGCAAGTATAAAGGTGGATTACCAAAAAGATTGATAAGAAAAACCCTACTGTGATATGAAGAATATCTGTCATTAACAATCCACTTACCCCAAAAAGACCTTTAATGTTGATTTCAGGGAATAGTAATCCTAACCCAGTTATTATTAGTACAGGAAAACCTGCATACATTGCAAATACATAAGCAAATTTCTGAAGCGGATTAAATTTATTCTCTTCGGTAATAGGGAATGGATGTTTTTCTCCTTTAAACATGCCGAAAGCGTAAAACTTAAACTGCACCAATAAATCTTTCCAAATGGTTCTCCAATTAATCATATAATGCTTACCATTTTTAGTCATTACATTTCCAATAACGAAAATCATATAATTAATGGTGATAACCAGTGCAGCAAAATTGTGCAGAGCAATCGCCCAGTCGAACTCGATGATAAAGGAGTTTGTTTCCTTGTCGGTATATTGCATGCTAATCCCTGTAATGATTAAAACTAAAAACAGTAGAGCATTCAATACATGCCAAACCCTAATCCACTTTGGGTATAAATATAATTTATGACTCATCTTCCTTGTGATTAACTTTAATAATTCTAAAAAAAACGTGAACGCCAATAATGCCAATAACGCCAAAAAGAATCAATAAACTGAAACTATTTAGATACTCATTTCTATTGGCTCCTATAACATACGATTCGTTTAAAATTACACCGTTGAAGAAACCATCTTTTCGTTGCTCCTTCGATTTAAACTTGTAGAGCGAAGCCATCAATATTGAATTTTGTGAATGGCACTCATTGCATTTACGAACAGCGCTATCCTTGGGCATAAGCAAATGGTTAACAAGAATACTATCATTCGCTTTTGAATGACATTCTATACATCTCACGCTTTGAAAATGTGCCGTTTGATTTGGTAGCCATTCATGTTTTTTAATAATATTTATCTCCTTTTTGTCCGATAAAAGTTGAAATCGGTCAAAGTCAGAATGACAATTCAAGCAAATACTGTTGTCGTAAGCAATTGTTTTGGTGAGATTTTCGGTATTTCTTATTGAGATTTGGTAGGTATGAGGATTATGACATTTCCAGCAAGTAAAACCCTCCTTCTCCATTTGAAAGTGAGTACTTTGCTGATATTCTGCATCAATCTCCTCAAAATGATATTTAGCATATTTTTCATCATTCCCATGACAGTCTAAACATCCGTACATTGATTCCATTCTTAGTTCTCCAGCATGTGGAAACTTCATATATTCTTCTGAATGGCAATCTGTGCACTTAAAATTTTTATGGTTTGATTTATAGAAAAGATCACGATTAATAAACCTTTCTATATACATATTATGCCTTATTGTAGTTCCTTGGGCTTCATTGATGTACTCGTAAAATTTTTCACCATGACATTTAAAACAACCCTCGTTTTCCTTGTAAAACTTCGAAACAAAGTTTGTTGTGTCGGCTGGTCTCCACTCTTCCTTTTTTGGTTTAAAGGCAAAAGAAATACTGGCGAGCATAAAACTCACCAGTACCATTAATATTGTTGTTCTGAATATCTTAAAATACATTCCTTCGAATTATTATGATTAGAACCTTACAGTAATATTAAATCCAAAAAGGTATTTTCTCTTTTTGAAATCGTTGGTGTTGTAGAGCAAATCATACTGACCATTAATTCTGTCGAAATTAGCTACAAATACCTGAAAACAGTGGGTTGCAGTTCCAATTTCCCAACCAAGGGTAACATTTGGTAAAGGTTGTTTGGTTGTATAACTGCCATTTACTTGAACAGAGTCTTGTTTAGTAATCAATTGATCATATTCAAATATAACTGAATGCGATCCGAATACTTTGTAACGACCACCAGCAGAGATAGATAAATTCATATTCTTATACCCAGTTGGAACAGAATTAAAATAAAAGAAAGTTGGGGCTAATTGGAATGAGAATTTATCGCTGAATTTTCGAGCAATAATAAGTTGGTGTAGATATGAAAATCTATGCATCTCTTTAAACCTGTTGGTTGGACCAAATGCACCTGAACTTGAATCTCTTAAATTTGCAGATAAATTTCCAAAGTATGTTAGGGTAATAGGCATACTATTAGATTTAGTTTGCTGTAAAATCTTATATTTCCAAGTAATATCAACTAGTTGATTGGTTCTTGTTGTTCCTATTCCTACCATTATTTTATCAGTAATACCATAGTTCAAGCCTAAACGGGTGTTAGCGGAACCGAAAATACCATAAAGATTATGAATATTCTCAATCAAACTAAACCTGTGCTGTATTTGAAGTTCTAAAGCTCCCTTAAATGGAGTTATTACCGTTTGATTGTCAATTAATGTAACGGCTTCAAAAGTATTTTTTACAGGTTTATCCTCGTTTTGAGTTTGTTCTTCTTCTTGGCAAAATGCTGGTGCAATAAAAGCCAGCATCAATAGGGTAAAAAGAATCTTTTTCATGTTTTGTATGTTTAGATTAATTAATTTACTTAGTTCCAATATCATTAGTTGCCCCTTGTTTTATCCAAGCGTAGATTGTATTGCGATCTTCAATAGAACATCTTGTCTCATGTGAACCAGTGGTGAGTTTCGTGTATATTAAACTTGATTCTGGATTTCCAGAGGTTAAGAATTTTGCAGTGTTTATTGAAGTCCAAGTTGTCGTAGCATCAGTAAAATTAAGGCCTCCGCTCTTATGACAACTAAAACAATTGCTCTTAAATATAGGTGCGATCTCGTTTTGGAAACTAATTGGAGTAGTAAGGTCAATTTTGGGTGGATCGTAAACGTATTTCTCGCACGAAACAAATGCAGTTGCTGAGAATGCTAGAATAACAGCAACTAAAATCTGTCTTGTTAGTACTATTTTCTGATTCATAGTTAAATTATATTAATTTGATTCAAAGGTATCAGATATTAGTATTTAGAAGGTGTTGAGATCGCAACTATTTGCTTGCCTTGATGATGCTATTTGTCATTTTTAGAAATGATATATATCAATTTTAAAAATGATAATTTATTTTTTCTGCACTCGCAAATAATTATTAAATATAATTAGAAATGCCTATTTTATTGAGAAAAGACAGATTTACATAGTCAGATTTAGTTTTTATTGGACAATTTTAATCTTTGTTTTAGAATGTGCTTATTGTAAATTGTATCGATAATTTTATTTCTAATAATTATTAAATAGAGAAATATTATGGCAAATGATTACTTGTGTCCAATTTGTAGAGGTCAATTGAGAATTGAAAATTCTCTTGTTATCTCGGTAAAATCAAAATCTAATAAAAAAGGGTTAATCTTTTTAAATCCTGAGATAGGTAATTACGGAAAAATCTCCCATCCATCATTTGAAATAGTTGAAGGTGATGAGTATACTGTGTTTTGTCCAATTTGTCATGCAACCTTGAATAGAGAGGAGAATCCTCACATCTTAAAAATGTATATGGTTGACAATACAGGTGCTCAGTCCGAAGTATTTTTTTCTGTGATAGTAGGTGAAAGGTGCACGTATGTTGTTAAAGGTAAAGAAATGCAGGAAACTGGACCAGATCAAAAACTTTATGAGAAGTATTTTGATATACCTGAAGTAGATCGTAAATATCTATAATGGTTTTAATCGAATAAATGGTATATATGCCAAAAATAGTTGTTAAAAACTCATACACCTCTTGTTCTTATTGAGTTTACTGATACTCTATTGGAGGGTGTTTCAATAGATGATGAAAAAAATTTCTTTAAACCTCTCCACCCATTTGTGAGAGAGGATTTCTAAAGAAATTTTTATGAGATAAAAACAAAATCACCAACTAATTTTGGCATTATTACCAATAAATAATGTTCATGGTTTGATATTAACTAAAAAAGGGCGACAATTGTCACCCTTTTTGTTAGTAAAACACTTATACTAGTGTCTAATTCTTTCTTTATAATGTGTATGAAGAAGTTCGTGTGATTTGTGTCCAAGAGGTTTTTCAAGAAACTCTTTATAAATTGCAATTACCTCAGGATTTTCGTGAGATTTACGAATCTTCATTCCAGAATCCTCAGCAAAGATAGCCTCAGTACGCTTCTTCCTAATCTCTGCATTTGTTGGAATTGGTTGACCACCACCACCAATACAACCACCTGGGCAAGCCATGATTTCCATAAAGTGGTAACTAGATTTACCATCACGAACGCTATCCATCACCTTTTTTGCATTGGTTAGTCCATGAGCAACAACGGTTTTCAACTCAGCACCTTCAAGAAAGTTCCATTCTGGAACTGTTCCTTCAATCTTGATAGTAGCTTCGCGAACACCTTCCATACCGCGAACAGGAGTAATATTTAAACCATTAAAAGGAACTTCACGACCAGTTACAACTTCATAAGCTGTACGCAAAGCGGCTTCCATAACACCACCAGTTGCTCCAAAAATTACAGCGGCACCAGTTGATGCTCCCATAAAGCTATCATAATGCGATTCTTCTAAGGCGGAGAAATCCAAGCCAGCTTGTTTGATCATAATAGCAAGCTCACGGGTTGTTAATACATAATCAACATCTTTGTAACCACTTGAGCGCATTTCCGGTCTGTCTGATTCAAACTTCTTAGCCGTACATGGCATTATCGATATAGAAACAATCTTCGAAGGATCAATATTTCTTTTTTGTGCATAGTAAGTCTTGGCTAAAGCACCAAACATCTGCTGTGGTGATTTACAAGTAGACAAGTTACCAAGATACTCTGGATAGGTATGCTCAATAAATTTAATCCAACCTGGAGAGCAACTAGTTGCCATAGGAAGTTTTACGCTTGGATCTTTATCTACCAATGCTTTTTTCAAGCGGGTAAGAAGTTCAAATCCTTCCTCCATAATGGTTAAATCGGCAGTGAAATCGGTATCCAAAACAGAATCAAATCCGAGTCTTTTCAGTGCTGTCACCATTTTGCCAGTAACAATTACACCTGATTCAAGACCTAAATCCTCGCCAAGAGCAACTCTTACAGCAGGAGCTGTTTGAACAACAACGTGTTTATCAGGATTGTAGATTGCAGCCCATACCTCATCAAGATAGTTCCGCTCAACGAGTGCACCAGTAGGACAGCGGTTAACGCATTGACCACAATTGGTACATACTACCTCAAACATTGGATTCTCGAAGAAGGTTGATACCTTCATCTTATCGCCCTTATAGGCAACGCTTAGAGCGCTAACATGCTGTAACTCTTCACAAGTTCTTACGCAACGTTGGCAACGGATACATTTACTATCATCCTTAATGATTGAAGGAGAATAAGTATCCATTTGGTAATTTTTGTGAGGAACAAGATCTATAAAAGATGCAACTGAAATCTTATTTTCGGCTGCAAGTGCTTGTAGTTCACACTTACCATTCTTATAGCAAGTAGTACAATTTGCGTTATGTTCACTTAAAAGAAGGTCAATAATATGTTTACGTGCAGTTCGAACCTTAAGTGTATTTGTCATTACTTCCATTCCCTCTGAAACTGGCATTGCGCAAGATGCTGGAAGGGTTCTTGAACCTTTCATCTCAACAACGCAAACACGACAATTACCAGCAATACAAAGATCGTCGTGGTAGCATAGGGTTGGGATATGAATATTGAGACTCTTGGCTGCTTGAAGGATGGTCGTTCTCTCATCTACTGCTACTGGAATACCATCTATTTTGAGATTTATCTTTTTTGACATGATTTTATCTTTTTTGAGTTTTAAGCTTAGTAGATCATCTCTTCTTTAAAATTCTCTACGATTGAGAAGAACGAGTTAGCCACGCTTTGTCCAAGACCGCACTTAGCTGTAATCTTCATAGTTTGAGCTAATTTTTGAAGATGCTCAAGGTAGTTAGCATGTCTTTCTCCTTTTTTCACTGCTTCAATTCCTAGAATAAGCTGTTGGCAACCAACACGGCAAGGAGTACATTGTCCGCAGGATTCTTCTTCAAAGAATTCAAGGTAGTTGTGAAGTACATTGAACATGGAACGAGAACTATTGAAAAGCATCATCGATCCACCTGTAGGAACGCCCTCAAATCCAATAATTGTTTCTTTAAATTTCTTGCGTGGCACACAGAATCCTGAAGCACCTCCAACCTGAACAGCTTTTGTATCACCATCACCGAACTCTTCAACGAATTGTTCAACGGTCATACCTAGTTCAAGTTCGTAAATACCTGCTTTGGGCGTATCACCTGAAATTGAGAATACTTTAGAACCACGAGAATCAGCAGTACCTAAGTCTTTAAACTTTCTTGCACCATGCATGCAAATCATGAAAGCGTAAACCAATGTTTCAACGTTGTTAATAACAGTGGGTTTACTGCGAAATCCTGAGATGGTTGGGTAAGGAGGCTTATTCCTAGGTTCTCCACGGTGACCTTCCATTGATTCGAAGAGAGCACTTTCTTCTCCGCAAATGTAAGCACCACTACCCATAATTATTTTAATTCTAAAATCAATCTTTAGATCTTTGAGAGATGCATGAAAAATTTCAAGTTGTGCTTCAAGTTCGGGTAAAAGGAAACGATATTCTCCGCGTAGATAAATAAAACCTTCTTTTGCACCAATTACTTTAGCTCCAACAACCATACCTCCAAATACCTTTTGAGGTACTTTGAAAAGGATTTCACGATCTTTAAATGTTCCAGGTTCACCCTCATCGGCATTACAAATAATATATTTGTCTGGTTCTGGCTGTTCGGCTGTGTATTTCCATTTTAAAGCAGTTGGGAAACCTGCTCCACCACGACCCTTTAATCCTGACTCAAGAAGTTCATTGATTATCTGGTCATTTGATTTTGCCCAAGTGTTTTTGATGATCTCTTTAGGATTACATTCCTTGTCGAAAATCAGGTCAACACGTTTAAGATTGGAATATGACATAATTTTATCTCCTAAATATTTACTTTTTCATGTACTGATTAATAATCTCACGAACCTTTTCAGCGGTTAAATCGGTGAATGCCTCATCATTAATAAGCATAGCAGGTCCTTTGTGGCACCATCCAAGACAATTAGTTTCCAGTAAAGAAAATTTCTTGTTTTGAGTTGTTTCGCCAATTTTTATCTTAAGCATATCCTCTATTTCATGAGTTATAAGGTTTTTACCTTTCATTGCACAGGAAATAGTTCTACATACTCTAATTACATATTTACCTCTAGGTTGGGTATCTAAGAATGAGTAAAATGTTGCGGTACCATAAACCTGAGCGGCTGAAATATCCAACTCGCGAGCAATTTCAGTCATTGCTTCATCAGAAATGTACCTCTCTTCATGGATTACGCCTTGCAAAATAGGGATAAGGCTTTCCCGTGTTCTCCCGTGTTTACCAGCAAGGTTTTTAACCAGTTCTTTAATTTCAGGCATGTTTAATTCTCCTTTATTTTTGAATTAGTATTTAATTTGTTAATTAAATAACAGTGTTAATGTGATAACAGATAAAATAGTTTTAATCGTCTGATATCCATGAACAAATATATATAACGACCTTTGTATCATCCATGATTTTTGTCATGTTTGATAATATAAATATTGATCTAAATGAGAGATTATCAATCAGATATAAAAGGTGTGTTTTCTAACATAATTAATTTATTATTTTTTTTATATTTTTGAATATCAATACATTAATTTGACAAACAACCAAAGTGCTTAATGAAAAAGGTAATCCCCAATAAGTACATACTATTGGGGATTAATAAAGGTTAAAAGAATAGAATTATTCAATAATTTTCATTTCGTTGAGCAAGGAAGCTGCGTCAGCATATTTATCAATAATAAATAGAGCATACCTAATATCTAGGGTAATATTTCTGCAGATTTTAGGATCAAACATAATATCGCTCATTGTTCCTTCCCAGCAGCGGTCGAAGTTTAAACCAATTAATCTACCTTCGGCATCAAGTACTGGACTACCAGAATTTCCGCCAGAAGTGTGATTTGTTGCAATAAAAGCAACAGGTAATGTTCCATTGGATTGATACCTCCCATAATTTTTATCAATATAGAGTTTCTTTAACTTTTCAGGTACTACATAGTCATACACTTTCTTATTTCCCTTTTCAATTATACCGTCAATAGTGGTAAAGTAAGAGTATTCAACTGCTTCTTGAGGAATAAATCCGTCTACTTTCCCATAGCTTACTCTAAGCGTTGAGTTGGCATCAGGATGAAAAAATTTATTTGGTTGCATCTCCTTTAGGCCTTTAACATACTTACGATAATTGATGTTTAAACTATCTGATATTTCACCGAAACGTTTGCCAACTTTTTGGCTAAATGAACTAAAGAAACTGGAATATAACCTATAAATATTGTCGTTTTTTATTGTGGAGATTGCTGAGGTATCAAAATTGTTAAGGAATGTAAGGAGTCTTATACTATCGGCAAAAACTGTTTGACTATATATTTCGTTTGCAAAATTATGCCAATTGCCTTGATACTGATTTGCTATGCTAGAAAGGAATTGAGGTAGATTTTCTTTAGGAACATTTTCGTAATAAGCTTTCATCATGTTTGCAAAAACTTCACGATCAATAGGTAGATAGAATTCGTTATAAAAAGCCTTAGCTGTTGATCTAAGTGAAACAACAAGGCTTTCAATTTTTTTAGAATCTGGGGTTTCTTTACCATACTCAATAATAATTGGAGTGAAGTTAGATGCAAAACTGATTAGTTCAACAGCATTTACAGCCTCTCTATTAAAATCGTTAGTAATTGCAATTGGCTTGAATTTAGAATATAGTTTACCGAATGTTGGAAGAACTTCACCATATTTTAGTTTTCGATTTGGATCTGAAGAAACCCATTGGGCAAAATCATTTTCCAATGCCTTTTTCTTATCTACGGCTTTAAATCGATTTAATCCAGTGCTTTCTCCTATCCACTTTTTCCATGCATTGGCAATTCCTTTTTGTTTATCGGCATACATTATATTAATAGTATCGTTACTCTTCATGTATGAGTCAATTATTTTTAATCGAATATCTCTAAGTGCGATTTTGTTGGGGTTTTGGTAGTTTGCAATTAAATCTACAGCCTGAGATGTTAAAAATTGCTGTGTAGTTCCAGGAAAACCGTATACCATTGTAAAATCGTTTTGTTTAACCCCTTTAAGAGAAATGGTTAAGAATTTTTTTGACTTATAGGGAATGTTTTCAGTAGAATATGGTGCAGGTTTGTTGTCTTTATTAACATAGATACGAAATATGGAAAAATCACCAGTATGTCTTGGCCACACCCAATTATCAGTATCTCCTCCAAAATTACCAATTGATGATGGAGGGGCTCCAACAAGCCTGATATCCTGAAAGACTTCATAAACCATTAAATAATACTCATTGCCGTAGTAAAAAGGTTTAACTTCAACCTTATAGCTATTACCTTCTTTTGCAATTTTCTTTATCTCTTCAAGATTAACAGCAATAATTGAATCTCGTTTTGATTCGCTTGTATTTGATAATACACCCTTAAAAACCTTTTCGCTCACGTCCTCCATTCTTACAAGAAAGGAAACCGTGAGCCCAGTTGCTGGAAGTTCCTGATTTTTTTCAGTAGCCCAAAAACCATTCTTAAGATAATCATGATCTACAGAAGAAAGAGATTGAATTGAGCCAAAACCGCAGTGATGATTGGTGATTACTAACCCTTGTTCCGAAATCAATGAACCGGTGCAGCCACGTCCGAAAAGTACAATAGCATCTTTTAAACTGGAGTTATTTACACTATAAATATCTTCGGCTGTTAATTTACATCCTAATTTGTTCATTTGCTCGATGTTTTGACCCATAAGAATAGGTAGCCACATCCCTTCGTCAGCAATAAGATTGAAGGATATAAGTTGGATGAGCAGGAAAAAAAGTAATATTTTCTTCATTTTAAGAGAGTTAATTTATTGTGAAAATAATTATTCGTTTAGTTATTAATGTTTGATTTGTTTATAAAGTCTTGAAGTTCAGTGTAGAGTTGCTGTATAGGAAGTCCCATTACGTTAAAGTACGAGCCATCAATTCGTTCAACTCCAACAAATCCAATCCATTCCTGAATACCGTAAGCACCTGCTTTATCAAAAGGCTTAAAGTTGTTGATATAATACCAAATTTCTTCGTTTGTTAGTTTTTTAAAATATACATCAGTAGTGGTGTAAAAGCATTTGGATTTTTTTACAGACGATATACATACACCAGTAACCACAATATGTTTATTTCCAGAGAGTAATGATAGTATTTTAAAAGCATCTTGCTCATCGTTTGGTTTACCAATAACTTGACCTTTGCACCAAACAATAGTATCTGAGGTAATAAGAATTTCATTTTCAATAAGATTACCAAGCAATGATTTGGCTTTGTGTTGGGCGAGGTAAACAGGAATTTCAGTCATTGACAAGTCATTAGGATAGAGCTCTTCATCATCCCCATTTGCCCTTACTTCAAAATCAACACCCAACTCACGAAGTAGTTGTTGACGACGTGGCGACTTAGAGGCAAGGATTAGTCGCTTCCCTTTTAGAATATCATTAAGCATTTATATTCAGATAATTAAAAACTTAAAAAGAATTGTATAGAGTAATCCTGAAAGCATAATCAGCTTGTTTATTCGGCTTGCTTTATGATAATCCTCTTTTTTCTCAGCAGTTAACAGCTCTACAAGTAAAATAAACATAGGTATAACTAGACCTACAAGAAAGAAGACTAGTGTGTAGTAGTCTATTTTCCCGGAAGGCAGATAGTTAAGGTATTTAGCAAAAAGAAAAACCAGAGAAAGTATTGTAAATAGAAGTAAGGACGCAGCAATAGTCCTAGCAGTTTTTTTTCCAAGAAAAACTGGTATTGTGTTACGTCCAAATGCTTGATCTCCCTCAAAATCTTCAATATCCTTAATTATCTCACGCACTAATGTAAGAAGAAAGGCAAAAAGTGCATATCCACCTACCCAGTATGTGATTATACCCAGTTTTAACTCAAAACGGGTTACCATTTCCCAATACACTGTATATAATCTCGGAAGTTCAAACAGAAGGGTGATCATTGGCACAATGGCCGTGAGTATCGCAACTATAAGGTTACCAATTAGAAATTGTCTTTTATACGTTGTTGAGTAAAACCAAAGAATTCCAACAATTACAATAAAAAGTAATGATAGAATGGGTTTATCTATTTTAAATGAAACGATTGTACCTAAAACTACACCCAAGAAATTGAGGAAGATATGGAGTAATATTGCAGTCCTTCTACTCAAGTTTCTACCAATGATAACTGTTTGAGGTCTATTAACAAGATCGGTACGAGTATCAAAGTAATCGTTAATTACATAACCTGCTGCTGTTATAAATACTGTTGCCAGTGTAAGCAGAAAAAAATAAAAACTACTAAGCTGTAAGTCAAGATTTTTAAGTTGTAGTAAGGGTTGTATTATACAGTATCTCATTAAGTAGAGAGTTGCTGCAACAATCAACAGGTTTTTAATACGTATGACTTTGAGAATTTTAATCATTGTAAAATATTTTACTGTTTATTAGTAGACGCCGGACCCCATTTATCGTTTAATCTTAAAACTTGCTCAATAACATCCCTAACACACCCTTTACCTCCCGAATAATTCGAAACATATACTGATATTCCTCGTATTTCAGGGGCAGCATCGGCAGGACAAGTTGGGATACCAACTTTTTTCATCACCTCATAATCAGGTAAATCATCTCCCATATAAAGTATTTCCGATGGCTCAATTCCATATTTGAAACGGAAATCCTCGAGAGCTTCAGTTTTATCATTTATTCCTAGGTAGATATCGGTTACTCCTAAACCTTTAAACCGCTCTTTGACTGATTCGGATTTTCCTCCGGAAATAATAGCTATTGGGAATCCTTTCTCTATTGCAACATGCACTGCGTAGCCATCACGAGTATTAGATGAACGTAAAAGGTCACCAGAGGGGTGAAGAATTACAGTTCCATCGGTAAAAACACCATCAACATCAAAAGCGAATGCTTTTACATTTCGAAGTAACTCTTTAAAATTCTGCATTATATATTATTAATCAAGGTTTTGTTGCTTGTGATTGAATGCTTAAAGTTAGTGCTTTATAAATTTCTGCCAATTCAGGTTTATATTCCTTTAACTTTTCAATATGTAGATTTATTGTATTTTGATCGAAACGGACTGCCGGCCCAGTTTGAGAAGAGGCTGGATCTCCGTCAAATGCTTTTTTTACAGTTTCATCAATCAACGGTCTAAGCAATTCGAAGTTAAATCCTTTTTCGCTTGAGATTTGATGTGAAATTGCAAATAGGTGATTAGTGAAATTATTAACGAAAACTCCAGTTAAATGAAGCCATGCAAGTGTTTCTGAGTTCACACGAATAACTTTACTGCTAATCATCGATGCAACATCACTTAGAGTAGTAAATGTCTTATCATTATTAGCATTAAGGCAAATGGGAATATCAGAAAATGTGATAATCCTGTTCTTTGAAAAACTTTGAAAAGGGTAGAAAACACCATATCCTTCTGACTTAATACTTGAAAGAACTTGAATACCGGTACTTCCACTTGTATGTACTATTATTCCTCTCGTAATAATGAGTTCTTTTACTATTTCAGGGATGATTTTATCAGGAACACATATAAAGTAGATATCTGCATTTTTATCTATTTCAGATATTTTTGACGTGTGAGCTGATTTTAACTGTACAGCTAACTGCTTCGCAGAGGTCTCACTACGAGAATATATCTGCAAAATATGGATATCTGAATTAAAAAGTGCGACGGCAAGGTTAGTGGCAAGATTCCCAGCACCTATAAAAACTACTTTATTTTTTTTATCCAAAGTCATCAGTTAGTGAAATCAGTTTGGCAATCAGGTAAAGTTAAAGGAATAATACCACACTTTATAAAAAGCAAAACTACAAAAAAACAAAACCACCAGATAAATTTTTATTTGGTGGTTTTAGTAGAAATTAGTCTAGCCTATTTTTTTCCTTTTAACTTTAGGAGGAGTGAGCACATTTCGTAATATTCTGATTCTTTGTAGTAATTTATAAGTCTTAGGAAGAAACTCTCGTCATTGAATTTTGGATGACTACTTTCGAAAATTAATTCACCACTTATGGTCTGGGAAAATACTAGATCGTCGTCATTATTTTCATCATTAATCGAAAAACTGTATTCCACGTTTTGGTCAGTGTTCATTGATGCATCATCATCAATGCTAGCATTTCGTACATTTATATCATTAGTATTGCTTTTATAAACCTCTTTTAGTTTTTTTAAATAGTTAACAAGTTCAACTTGAATTCTTAACATATCACGATTTTCGTCTCTTAGTTGACGGTTAATATTATAGCTTTTAGAGATGAGTTCGGACCTGTTCTCAACTAAAGGTTGAATGAGAATATTTTTTATGACCTCCTCGTTCTCTCTAATAATTTTAAAGTTTTGGTTTATGCGCTCCTTTAACATATTGACCAAAAGAATAATCTGCTCATTCATGTTATCCAACTCCTATATTTGATTAAGTATAGATTTTACGTAGAAACACGAAATTGGGTATATGTGTTTAAATAAAATTGATTAACGTACTTTTAGTGTTGATTAAATTCTCATATATGTTATAAATCACCACCAATCTTGATTTATGTCAACCCATTGAACAATTTAATATGCTAGTTATCAATTGAATCAACAATATGTAATAGTTTTCCATTTTATTTTATCTTTGTACGCTCGTTTTATCTTAGGATTAATGAATAAATGAACAAATAATACCTTGTAAACCATTAATATATAGTTATAAATTAATATAATTTAAATCTGAACATCAAATGAAAATTTTAGTTTGTATCAGTAATGTTCCTGACACTACAACAAAAGTTAAGTTTGTTGATGGTAACACAAAACTTGACACAACGGGAATCCAATGGATTATTAATCCTTGGGATGAGCTTTCACTAACCAGAGCCCTTGAACTTAAGGATGATTCAACTACTGGTGTGAAATCAGTTACCGTTGCTCATGTTGGGTTAATAGCCTCTGAACCAACAATTCGTAAGGCCTTAGCAATAGGTGCTGACGATGCAATTCGTGTTAATGCTGAACCTGCTGATGCTTATTATGTTGCCTCTCAACTTGCAGAAGTAATTAAAAAGGAGCAGTTTGATATTATAATTTGCGGTATTGAATCGAGTGATTTCAATGGCTCAACCGTTGGAAGTATGCTATCGGAACTTCTTGATTATCCTTCGGTTTCTTCAGTATCAAGTTTGAAAATTGAGAACGGACAAATTGTTATTAGCCGTGAGATTGATGGTGGTAAAGAGATTGTTAATGTTTCAACTCCATTCGTTGCTGTTGTTCAGAAGGGTATTGCAAAGGAACCCCGCATTGCTGCTATGAGAGGGATTATGATGGCAAGAACAAAGCCTATCAAATTATATGAGCTAATTGCTGCTGAGCCATTAACTCAGGTTGTTAGTTTTGAAATGCCAAAACCACGTGCTGCATGTAAATTTGTTGATGCAGAGAATCCAAAACAACTTATAGAACTGCTTCAGAACGAAGCTAAAGTAATTTAAACATTATCAATCGTAAATAATAAAATAAGATATGTCAGTTCTAGTATTTACCGAGAATTGGGATGGGAAGTTTAAGAAACTTTCATTCGAGTTAGCATCATACGCATCAAAGGTTGCTGAGATGCTCAACACTAACGCTGTTGCTTTATCTATTGGCAATGTTGATGAAAGCGAGTTAAAGAAACTTGGCAACTATGGTGTTAAAAAAGTTGTTAGTATAAATAATGACACCTTAAAAAGTTTGGATGACCGAGCATATACAAGTGTGATTGCGGAAATTGCACAGAAAGAAGGCTCAAAGGTTATTATCCTTTCTAATAATAATATGGGTAAAGGTTTAGCCCCAAGATTATCTGTAAGATTAAAGGCTGCAATTGGTGCTGGCGTTAGCCAACTTCCTTTAAGTACTAACCCATTTACAGTTTACAAAAGAGCGTTTTCGGGCAATGCATTTGCACATCTCGAACTCAAGACTGATGTTAAAATTATAACCTTAGCACAAAACTCATTCGAGTTGATCGAGACCGCTAATGGAGCATCTGTTGAGAATATCAGCGTTAATGTAGATGCATCAAATATAAAAGTGCAGGTTAAAGATGTTCAGAAACAAACTGGGAAAATCCTTATTACCGATGCGGAAATAGTAGTTTCTGGTGGTCGTGGTATGAAATCTCCTGATAACTGGGGACCTCTTGTAGAACTTGCAAATCTTTTGGGTGCTGCAACTGCATGCTCACGCCCTGTTTCCGATGAGGGTTGGAGATCTCACGAAGAGCATACCGGACAAACCGGAAAGATTATTGCTCCAAATCTATATTTTGCAATTGGTATTTCGGGTGCAACACAGCATATAGCAGGAGTTAGCTCCTCAAAATATATTGTTGCGATAAATACCGATAAGGATGCTCCAATCTTTGGTGCTGCTCAATATGGAATTATTGGTGATGCCAGTAAAGTTCTTCCTAAACTTGTTGAGGCTGTAAAAGAAGTAAAGGGGAAATAGTAATAATTTTAAACGCAAAGTCGCAAAGTCGCAAATTTTTCTTAGCGCCTTGGCGACTTAGCATTTAGTAAATAGATACATATTAACTAAACTATGATTAAACAGATAGTTTTTGCAATAGCACTTCTTATCACTCTTGGTGCATTTACCTTTACCATCCTTAGAATAATTAGTTTTTTTAAACTTACCAAGAAGGCATTCCCCGTTCGTGATTTTGGAAAACGATTCGGAGTGATGATGGAGGTTGCATTTGGGCAAACCAAGATTTTTCGTCGACCAGTAATTGGATTCCTTCACGCCCTTGTTTTCTGGGGATTTTGCGTTATTCTGATTGGCAGTATTGAAATGGTGATTGATGGACTCTTTGGAACAGATAAGGTTCTGAAATTTCTAGGCTTATTCTATGATATCATAATGGCTTCAGGAGACGTTTTTGCTCTTCTAATCGCAATTTCCATTTTAGTATTTTTATTCCGCAGAGTATTCCTACACATCAAACGTTTTGAAGGCATTGAGATGAAGAAAATCTCTCATCTTGACGCAAACATTGCACTTTCAATTATCCTCTTTCTGATGCTTTCACTTTTAGGGATGAACTCAGCATATTATAGTCATACAACTCTTGTTGGAGGCACAATTGAAGGAGTATATCCTGTAAGTAAATTCTTATCAGCAATCTTTTCAGGTCTAACGACAGATTCAACCTTGGTTCAGTATGAAATCTTTTGGTGGATGCATATTCTGTTGATCTTCCTATTCGCAAATATGTTGCCTTATTCAAAGCATTTCCATGTTTTCATGTCGGTTCCAAATGTTTTCTTATCAAGATTAGAACCTCTTGGAAAATTGCCAAACATGGACAATGTTACTCGTGAAGTAAAGTTGATGATGGATCCCAATACCGCATTTGCTACCCCCGCTGCTGGTGCACCTATAGAACGCTTTGGGGTTAAGGATGCAGAGGATGCTTCGTGGAAAAACTATTTTGATTCTTTAGCCTGCACCGAGTGCGGACGCTGTACCTCTGTTTGCCCAGCAAACATCACTGGTAAAAAACTTTCTCCTCGTAAAGTGATTATGGATTTAAGAGCAAGAATGAAGGAGAAAGGGCCGATGCTTGTAAAAAACGGCAAGGATTATACCGATAACAAATCATTACTTCGAGACTATATCTCCGAAGAAGAGTTATGGGCTTGTACAACTTGTAACGCTTGTGCTAAGGAATGTCCGATAAATATTAATCATCCAACACTGATTATTGATATGCGACGCTATTTAGTAATGGAAGAGGGTTCTGCACCTGGTGAATTAAAGGCTGTTTTCAGCAATATTGAAAATAATGGTGCTCCATGGCAGTATTCATCTGAAGACCGACTACTTTGGGCTGCAGATCTAGAAATGAATGTGAAATAAAAAGAGTAATGTGCCAATGTGTCAATGGATCAATAAGACAATGTTTAAATAATTAATAGTTTAATAATCAACTCGAGGCACGTTTTCACAATTAACAAACAATGAATAAATGGAAACACGTAAAATAGAGATTCCAGTAATGGCAGACCTTTTTGGGAGGGGTGAGAAACCCGAATATCTATTCTGGGTTGGCTGTGCTGGGGCTTACGATGATAGGTATAAGAAGGTGGCCAGAGCTTTTACAAAAATACTAACACACCTAAATGTTAGCTTTGCAGTTCTTGGTAAAGAGGAGTCATGTACTGGCGATCCTGCACGTAGGGCTGGAAATGAGATGCTTTATCAGATGCAGGCTCTTCAAAATATCGAACTATTTAAGATGTATGAGGTTAAAAAGATTATTACAATTTGCCCTCATTGCTTTAATATCTTCAAAAACGAATACCCCGATTTAGGCGGAAATTGCGAGGTAATCAGCTACGTCCAGTTACTCGATAAGTTTATGGATGAAGGTAAACTAAAGTTAGATGCATCCAAACTTAAGAACAATAGAATAACCTACCATGATCCATGCTATTTAGGAAGATCAAATGATATTTACGATGAACCACGTTCAATCCTTAAATCTCTTACAACAAACTACGTTGAGATGGATAGGAATAAGAGTTTCGCTCTTTGTTGTGGTGCTGGTGGTGCTCAAATGTTTAAAGAAGCAGAAAAAGGGAACAAGGAGGTTTTCATTGAAAGAACTGAGGATGCCCTCAAAACCAACCCTAAAATAATCGCAACAGCCTGTCCTTTCTGTATGACTATGATGACTGATGGTCTGAAATACAAGAACAAAGAGGAGGAGATTAAGAATTATGATATTGCTGAGTTAATTGCAATTTCACTTGAATTATAAAAAACAAAATAACCTAAACTAATGGAAAGTACAGTTAAACTTAAGAGTGGCGAATTCTTAGTGAAAGATGTTGATGCCAATAGCATTTTTATTCCTGAAGATTTCAACGAAGAGCAAAGAATGATTGCTCAAACTTGTCGCGATTTCCTTGAAGCTGAAGTTTATCCAAATCTTGAAAAAACAGAAAAGGGTGATAGAGTTTTAATGAAAACCCTCTTACAAAAAGCAGGTGAACTAGGAATGTTAGGAGTTGCCATTCCTGAGCAGTACAATGGTTTTGGGCAAGATTTTACAACACAGATGCTCGTTGCTGAAACAACTGGTGCTGGTTATTCATTCTCTGTTGCTTACATGTGCCATTGCGGTATTGGTACTATGCCAATTATGTACTATGGTAACGAGAATCAACGCGAAAAATACGTTTCACGTCTTGCAACAGGTGAGTTAATTGGTGCATACTGTTTAACTGAGCCAGGAGCTGGTAGCGATGCTAACTCAGGTAAAACCAATGCAAAACTATCAGAAGATGGTAAACACTATATCCTTAATGGACAAAAAATGTGGATTACCAATGGTGGTTTCTGCGATACTCAAGTGGTTTTCGCAAAGATAGATACCGACCGTATTTTGAGTGCTTTTATTGTAGAAAGTAGTTGGCCTGGCGTTGTAATTGGACCAGATGAGCACAAGATGGGTATTAAAGGTTCATCAACAACTCAAATCTACTATAACGATGTAAAAGTTCCAGTTGAGAATATGATTGGTGTTCGTGGTGAAGGTTTCAGAATTGCCCTAAGTATTTTACATATGGGTCGTATGAAACTTGGTGCTAACGTGATTGGTGCTGCAAAGCAAACCATTTCAGATACAGTTAAATATTCGAATGAGCGCAAACAGTTTAATTCTCTAATTTCTACCTTCGGTTCAATTAAGCACAAGCTTGCCCAAATGGTAATTAAAGTTTACGCTCATGAGTCTGCAATATATCGTGTAAGTAAAGATGTTGATATTCTATTAGATCAGTATAAAACCGAAGGTTGCGATTATGGTCGTGCTTCAATTGACGCCATTAGCCATTATGCGGTTGAGGATGCAATTCTAAAGGTATATGGCTCTGAGATGTTGGATTATGTTGTTGATGAGGGTGTTCAGGTTCATGGTGGCATGGGGTATTCTGCTGAAATGAATGTCGACAAAGGTTACCGCGATTCACGCATCAACCGTATCTTCGAAGGAACCAACGAAATTAACCGTTTACTTGTAGTTGAAAGTGCTACCAAACGTGCTTTAAAAGGTGAATACGACCTATTTGGACCAGCCGAAGCACTATACAATAACCTTGATGCAATTAATGATAGTGCAAAAGCAGGTGAAAATTACTTTGAGCAAAAACTTCGTTATATAAAGAACTACAAGAAAGCCGTCATGTTAGCCATTTACAGTACTAACAAAACTCTTGGTAAGAAATTTATGAACGAGCAAGAGGTGGTTAACAACCTTTCGAATATGATTATGGAACTTTATATTGCTGAATCATTAGCGTTAAGAATTCAGAAGTTGGAAGGTTTAAAAGGTGCAAACTCTGTTAACAGAGATATTCTTGATGTATTTATTTACGATGCATCAAATAACATTCGCAAGAATGCTAAAGATGCAATTTACAGTAGCATCGAAGGCGAAGAGGCTGATAAATTAAATAAGGCTATCAAGACTCTTACCCATGTTGCTGGTGTAAACACCAAAGATGCTCGTCGTCGTATTGCTGATAAGCTGATTGCAGATAATATTTATAAATTCTAGAGTCTAGTTTTTTGAAATAGAAAGGCTTCCACATGGAGGCCTTTTTTTATTATCTGTGCCAATAATATCAGCACATAATTTACTAACCTTTTCAAAGTTTATGGTATAACTATTTCTAATTTCCTTTCAACTTGATTCAAACTTATCTAAAATAATTACATTGCTATTCACATGCATAATAGGAAAATCAACCCATTGAAAGCAATGTACTTACTGTAACGATAAGCAATACATTTAAAATCCACCTAAGTTTCCTTTTGTGAATATCCAATAATTTTTGATGAATCAGCACAAGTTATATTAAACCTTAGTGTCATAATAATGTTCCAAATTGGTCTTTAATCAAAAAATAAAACAATCAATGAAACACCCATGTTAGGTCGCTAGCACAAACACGAATGAACCGAGTTTACGAGTTCGACGAAGTCAATAAAGTATGGGTGTTCCATCACTGTAAATAATTATCGTTTTTAAAAAATATTGGGAAACAACCAATTACATACTTAACATAAATTTTATTCGGATGAAAAGAATTTTATTTACAACCGCATCAATCACTCTGTTATTATGCTCTATTTACGCTACAGCGCAACAACATGATGGTCAACAGAGAATGCAGCAAGGGAGCGGTAGAATGTCAATGGATAGTGGATTTGGCACATTTAAGGGTTCTGTTATAGATGAAACAACAAACTTACCTGTTGAATACGCAAATGTTATTCTGTATAAAATGCGCGATTCATCCATGGTTACTGGTGGGGTAACAGATATGAAGGGAAATTTTTCGATTGACAAAGTGCCTTTTGGAAGATATTACGTTGATTTCAAGTTTATTGGATATAAAAACAATCGAATGAATAATGTAATGATAAGCCCCAAGCAACCAGAAGTAACAATTGAAGCAGTTAAACTTAAACCTGCGTCACAAAATATGGAGGGTATAGTGGTAACTGGTCAAAAATCGATGCTTCAAACTAATCTGGATAAAAAGGTAATAAACGTTGATAGAACTATAAATGCCGAAGGAGGGACTGCACTAGACATTATGAGGAATATTCCATCGGTTGAGGTTGACGTTCAAGGGAATGTTAGTCTAAGAGGCAGTACTAATTTAACCATTCTTGTAGATGGCAAACCCTCCCAAATTGTAAGTCTCGATGAGTTACCTGCAAGCATTATACAAAGTGTTGAAGTTATTACCAACCCTTCTGTACGATATGACCCTGATGGGATGTCGGGGATATTGAATATTGTATTAAAGAAGAAGAAAACTCCAGGATATCATGGTATGGTTAATTTAAATGCCGGTACTGGCAATAAATATTCTGGAACAGTAAATATGAATGTTCGTAAAGGCAAATTAAACTTTTTTGGAAATTTTGATTATCGCCATTTTTACTCAACTGGTAGCGGTTTTAGCGACAGGACAACAATTGCTGGAAACCAGACCGAAAATCAAAACGATAACAGAAATGGCTTATCAAACAATTTTAGAGGAGGCATTGATTACTTTATCAACAACAAGAACACATTATCCCTTGCGGGTTCTTTAAGCGATAGAAACTTTAATGGAGATGAAAATGCTATTACCCTCTTTAATAACCTACCTCTATTAGATCAAAGCACGAAAGAGATGAATAAAATGAACGGCAAAGAACTTACTTTGAACTATAAGAAAACATTTGATACTCAGGGTAGAGAGTTCACCACAGATATTCAATATTCAGCATATGAAAGGAATTCAGATCAAAATATGTTTCGTGAAGGTACTTTAAAGCAAGACAAGTCTAATACCGATGGAAATAATAAATCCTTAACATTTCAATCCGACTTTGTAACTCCAATAGGAAATGGCGGAAGAATTGAAACCGGGATAAAAGGAATAATAAGAAACCAAAGAGCAGACTATTTATACTTAAACCTTATAACACCACCAACAGTTTGGGCTGATACATCAAATCTTTCAAATCTCTTCATCTTGAAAGATCAAGTATATGCAGGATATGCTATTTACTCAAATACAATTGGCCCGATTAGTTATCAAGGAGGTATTAGAATTGAGGATCAGCTAAAGACAATAGAACAAGAGACTCAAAATAAAAAAATAAACGTTTCTTTGTTTAATTACTTTCCAAGCGCCCATTTAAAGTGGGATATTAATAAAAAAAATGCCGTTCAGGTTTCATATAGTAAAAGGGTAAATAGACCATCTGGGAGGGTTTTAAATCCATTTGTAGATCAAGAAAATATCTATAATATTAGCTATGGTAATCCATACTTAAAACCCGAATATACGAGTTCATACGAGTTAGGACATTCGTTAACCCTTGAGAAATCGAGCATTAATACAACCTTATTCTACCGTCGCACTGTTGATAAAATAACGCAAATAGTAGATATTGTTTCTGGTCCAACCGAAGGAACTGATACTACAAAATCAACCTATACAAATTTATCTAGTGGATCAATGCTTGGGGTTGAAATAGTTGCATCAAAAACATTTACGAGCTGGTTTAGGGCTAATGGAAGTTTCAGTTTCTTTAAAGCTAAACTCGATGGCTATGATTATAATACTATTTCCCAAAGTGCAAGCGAGAGTAATAGCTGGACCGCTAAGATTAATTCATCATTCACCTTATCGAAAAACCTTGAATTACAAATTAACGGAAACTACAGGAGTCCTGTTATTACAGGCGTAAGTGGTGGTGGAAACCATGGACCTGGCGGTGGCGGAGATGGAGGTCAAGGTAAATCTAAAGAAATTTACTGGGTCGATCTGGGCTTACGTTATAGTATTCTTAAAAATAAGGGAACCATAACTGTAAGGGTAAGCGATGTTTTCAACTCAAGAAAGTCCAGATCAACAACTTATGGCACTACCGAATCTGGCGATCCCTACTCAATATATCAAATGGAGAGACATGAAAGTCAGATTGTTTTCGTTGGTTTTTCGTACCGGATAAACGATTACAAGCAACGCCGTGATATTAAAATTGATGATTCAAACGATATGGATAACTAGGTTTAGATTTGATTTTAGGGCTGATGAGAAGGGGGAGTTTTATATATCTCCCCTTTTTGTTTTTTTTGGTTTGATTCCTCTCAATTTCTTTAAATCCTCAACGATTTCCTGATGAATTAACCCTTTATCAGATTCAACAATTTGTAATAAATTGATGGCTCGTCCACAACAATCGTCAATTTCATTGATTAAACTCAAAAACACAAAGAGATCGTGCCAATTGCCAAGTTTTTTGTGAATACTGTTAAGAAGTACTGAAAATGTTGAATTGTATTTCGTTTTCACCTTAGCCTTTTTCATTATTGAAAGATTAAATGTCAACTCTTTAAGAAGAATTCGAATACGGTGAAGCACATCCTCATCAGTGCTATCACTGATTAACTCAATAACCTGATTGAAACCCTGCTCCACTTTTCGTTGAAATTTTTCTTCTAGATTTTCATTATCAAGGCATTCAATTGTTTCATCAAATCGTTGATTCAGAAGTGTGATATCAAAAGGATTTAATTTTCGGATCTTTTTTTTAAGATTACTATTTATCTTCTTCTTCCTCTTATTTATATTGTCTATAATATCATCAACCTCCTCTCCTACCCTTTCTCTGTAAAACTCTAAAAGAGACACCTGAACCTGAGCATCACGGAGGTAACCCAAACGGGCAAAAAGTGAATTTACCTTTTTCATAATAAGGATATAGTTTGAAGAATTATCCCTATAATCTAGAGCATCTAGCAAAGCCCTTATTTTCTTGATATTAAGGCGTATATTATGCACTAATTCCATTGAGCAATCCTCGCTTAAATTTATGAGGTTGCTCCTCAAAGAATTAAATGAACTATCACTATACCCTATTAATAATGCTTGCATGCCAGTAAGTTAATAAATAAATTAAGATTAGACATTATATAGATTAAGTTGTTTTGAGTTTGACGAGAGTTCATAACTTTTTAAAAAGTTCGAAAAATTTACCCCCTGCCTCCTAAAAATAGGGGGTAAAACAGATTCCCTTATAAACATTGATTTCTTTCAACCCATTCCTAAAAAACAACCCCATTTCCAAAACTCAATTAGCCCTCCTTCTTAAGGAGGGTTGGGAGGTTTATTAAAATTTTCGTAAATAACCATTCAAAATATATCGCATTTTGCGATAGCTATAAGTACACTTTGCGTTTAAGTTCTTTCCAACTTTCTGGACACCTTCTTGGGAGGTTATTCTTTTAATTTACCCCCTTCCCCCTAAAATAGGGGGTAAAACAGATTCTCGCATACTCTTTAACTTCCTTCTAAAAACAACCCCAACTCCAAAACTCAATTAGCCCTCCTTCTTAAGGAGAGTTGGGAGGTTTATTAATAATTTCTTGAATAACCCTTCAAAATATATCGCATTTTGCGATAGCTATAAACACCCCACAGAACCATAACTGCAACAAAACTCTAACATATAAACAGCAAAAAGCGAAGCTTTACGGCTTCGCTCAAACAAAATAGGAACAGGATAACCCCTAATTAACCGTTTCCTGCTCGCTAGCCACCTCATGGGATGTGGAGCTCTTCTTCGGACTCTCAGAGCGGGTATCAGCAGCTTTCACCGTAGCCAGCGAACGGACAATTAGCTCGCTAAGCACCGTTTCAAGATCCGTAAGATCACGAGTAGGTGCGGATGAGTTGAGCAGCGAGATAAACGTGAAAAGCGATTTTAATGAGTTTGTTAATGAGGGGCGTACATCCCATATTGTAAGCTCGTTGGTTGGGGCACTCTTTACGTTCTGGTGGGAGGTTTCCTCAAATACCTTCTGATCGGCTTCCAGCTCGGCAAGAAACTCCTCGGCGTTTAGGAATGTGATTTCGGTAGCGCATTTGCCCCGCAGCTCGGAGGTGATATTATTTATTGCTGCCGATTCTGCCTTATAGCCCATTGCGGCAGCACTCCATCCATGGCGGCGGATTACCTCAAGTATTTTTGATGATGCGTACGACCACCCTTCCTTGGTTCGGTGGCTCATTGCCTCCGTGTAGGTACGTAGCACCAAAAATGAGGCATCGCGAAGGGCATCCTTCTCGGCCAGCAGCTGGGTGTAGGGGTTCTTCCTGGCCCGCTCAAGGGCATTCTGGTAAAGGGAAAGCTGCTGGTTGGCCTTATCCAGAAAGGGAACCAACGTTGGAATTTTTGATCGTTTCTCCTCCACAATGGTTAATGCTCCCTTGGTAAAGGTAAAAAGCTCATCGCTTGGGAAAAGTGAAAAGTTTACGGTACTAATCATAGCTGTAAATTTTTGGTTAAACATTGTATTTACTGTTGCCAGTAAAACGTGATTTAATGATATAATTGTATTTTAAAGGTGAATATTTTTGCGGGGATATTTCCGTGCCCTTCCGCTACTGGTAGGTTGTTCCCCGCGGTCTGGCACAGACCAAAAGTTATGCCAATAATAGAAAGGTATGCTATTCGGGATTGTTTAGATGCTACCTATGGGAGATTTAATCCCTTCCAAACCGTGCGGGAGGAACTTTTTCCCCACCAGATGATTCCCAAACGGTTTTGATACACCTTGGTGAGATTTAACCTCTTCCCAAACCGTTTGGACGGAGTCTTTTTTTCACCAGCTAGCTCCCAAACGGTTTAGAAGGACTTCCAGAAGAATTAACCCCCTCCCAAACCGTTTGGATGGAGTCCTATTTCCACCAGTTCGTTCCCAAACGAATGGGAAATTATCCCACTCAGCTTATGAAAAATAAAAAAATAAAAGAATAGCTAAATTTAGCTTACGGGTAATTCATCAACGGTAAAAAAGAGCTCTGGGGTTTACATCAAGGAAAAATCAACTCCCAAACCCTTTAAACAACCTCCCAACCCTCCTTAAAAGGAGGGCTAATAGAGTATTGTAAATGGGTTTGTTTTTAGAAGGAAAGTTAAGGAGTATGCGAAAATCTGTTTTACCCCCTTTTTTCAAGGGGGCAGGGGGTAAAATTCAAGTTTTATTTTGCCAAATGAAATGGTGGACAACCTTACCAACATAAATTATAGAATAAACAAGAGGGATATTCTATAATTCTACTGCGGTATAAACCCATGATTAGCAATTTTTGCTAACTTTGAGATAAAACACACCAAAAGGTGTGTTTTAACATCCATATCTAGGTGTATAAACACACCTTTGGTGTGGATGTAAACGAGTTAGCAGCCACTATAAAAACACGCAACAATGACAGATATTGGTGAAATTGATAAAGTAATTACAGTGTTCATATCCTACTCTTGGGATAATGAAGAACACAAAGTTTGGGTTCTTCATTTAGCCGATATGCTTACTGACAACAGAATTCATGTATTTCTTGATCGTTATGATTTGAAAGCTGGTAAATCGATGACTCACTTTATGGAAAAGTCAGTAAACCAAGCGGACAAAGTTTTGCTAATTATGACTCCCAACTATAAAGATAAAGCAGATAATAGACTTGGAGGTGTCGGTTATGAGTATTCAATGATTACTCAGGAGTTCTATGAAAAGCAGGAAAATGACAAGTTTATTCCAATTCGCCGAAATGGAAAATTTGATGAATGTGCACCTAAATTTTTAAAGTCATTTATTTCACACGATATGACAAAAGATTTAACATTTGACAATGACTTTGAAGCACTTTTAAGAATTATTTATGACGAGCCAGAAATAAAGAGACCACCTTTGGGTAAGAAACCTTCTTTTATCTCAAAATCTTCGATCAAAACTTCAATATCTCTTATTGATGATAGTGCTAATTTGGTGAAGTGCAATATGAAAACTTTTGCAAAATGGACAATTGATTTTCAGTTAACATCATTAATTGATCAAAATAAATCTAGTCTTTTTAGGCAAATCAGTTCTAATATCATAATTAA
Organism: Bacteroidales bacterium; assembly: GCA_013141385.1. Classification (NCBI taxonomy): domain Bacteria; kingdom Pseudomonadati; phylum Bacteroidota; class Bacteroidia; order Bacteroidales; species Bacteroidales bacterium. The sequence goes on from JABFRB010000026.1 coordinate 82,092, forward strand.
TAAAGAGAAAGGTACTTTACCCTACATTTTACATAATAATAACAAAGTAAGTCACCAACCTCATATTATTTATGAGATACCTCTTCATAACTATGATGCTTATAATCACTTAATGCATGAAAAATTGAGTATTGAAGATGGATTAGTTCATTATGAGTTTTCAGAATACGGAGACCAAGACATTTGGCTTTTATTTATTTTACAACCATTCTCTACAATTTTTTATTTAATATTGATTTTAAATTTAGTTCACAAGCAATTAAGTCGAGCTATTGATTTCTCAATCGATATTAGTTTTATTTCTGACAGGGAATCACTTTTATATAAAAACTATTCACCATTCGAATATTCTAGTATTTATTCATTACAGTCGATGAGTATTCCTGATAATAAGGCAAAAATATCGTTAGAATTTTCTGAGATTACAAAAGATTCAGTTTTCAAAGCGATGGAAAAGCTACATTCGATATTTTGCGCGAAAAATCAAAAATCCCAACACCCTTATATATCCTTGGATAGACAACATTTTGATAAGATGACAGATGAATTTTTTAAATAAATAGCGGCTGCTAACAGCTGCTAAAATCCAGCGGGGCTGAGGCGTAGATAAGTTTTTAATTAGTTTTTAAATTATAGTTTTAACGAGGGACAAGATTGCTGCTTCGAACTCCCCGCCGTTTTTTAGCAGCAAACGTTGGCATTCATTGTAAGAAACTAAGAAATATAGTCCATATTTGAAATAAAAAAATGCACATTGCGCCTTTAATTAGATTATGTATATGTTTTTAAAAACAAAAATACATAAGCCTATCTTGCTCTTGGCAGAATTCTTAATGTTCCGTTATATTTTTTCTGAGCAATAAGGCTTCCAGCTCAGTTATTCATACACTTAGTTTTTTTATCAAAAGGCATATTCTAGTATGCCAAATATTCATCATTTAACATTATTTAATGGAAGCTAAATATAAATGGATGAATTCATTACTGACGAATAATAAAAATGAATTCCGTGAATATCCCGAAATAAAATGGTTAAACCCATATCTGGTAGACGATTACAATGACCAAAGAACGCGTCATTTAGAAAAACTGATAGCCCCTTCTCTATTTAAGGGGACTAAACCGTACCTTAATCACATTTCCAAAGGTTGTCAAATATGTGGTTCAGGTAAATGGAGTTGCTTATTTATTACAAACAAATGTAATGCAAACTGTTTTTATTGTCCTGCCCCTCAAAAATATGATGAGCTGCCATCAACTCAAGGCTTAGATTTTAATAACCCGTACGATTATGCGCAATACATCAATTATTTCGGGTTTAAAGGAGTGAGCTTTAGTGGTGGAGAACCGCTTTTATATTTTGACCGAACACTTGAATATCTAAAAGTATTACGGCAAAAATGTAATTCAAACTTATATATATGGATGTATACCAATGGAATACTGGCAGATAAATCAAAACTATTAGCCCTTGCTAATGAAAACCTGAACGAAATTCGCTTTGATATTGGCGCCACAGGTTTCAACCTCGATAAAGTAAAAATGGCCAAGGGCATTATCCCGGTTATTACTATCGAAATACCTTCAATACCAGAAGAAAAGGAAAAGATAATTGCTATGTTGCCTCAGATGATTGAAGTTGGTGTAACGAACCTTAACTTACATCATTTAAGGTTAACCCAACACAATGTGAGCAAACTGATTATAAGAAATTATATCATTATAAGTGCCGAGCGTCCTCTTGTTTTAGAATCGGAAATGGCTGCACTGGAAATTATAAATGAGGCTCAAAAATTAGACCTTGAGATTGGTATCAACTATTGTTCTTTTCATTACAAAAACCGCTTTCAAAAGGTCGGGTATCGACGTATGCTTATTAAAAAGATATTACCTGATGCTGATATCACTGAAAATGGATATATACGTGAATATAAGGGAGATTCAATAGCGTATAAGAGCATAAAACTTTATAGTAAGATATCCGATACACCAATTAATATGACCATTGACATAAATGGGACAAGTTATGCTTATAAGGTATTAACCTCGTTTACTGAAAATAATCTTGCAGTTGCTTGTCAAAAGCAAACTGATGAACTAATAGTAAATGAACCTGAAAGCCCACCAATAGATTTACTTTTATTCAAAATTTGGCAATTTGAATATATTGAAAGTGACTTACGAGAGTATTAACTCTTTAATCCATAACAAAGGAAGTTCACTTTTTATAATACTTAGTAATAATATATATTTGTTAGCTGTGTTTGGATAATGAAGTATATAACAAACTAATTTGATTAAGAATAAACAACGGAATGCCAGTAACGTGTATAATTCATAAGAGTTTCAGAGGTTTGCGAGTGGTATCACCCACATCAACTTTGGGATAGGTTTGAAATCCGCAATCCATTACGAAATCATACAATAAACGTTAGGCACAAACATATTTTTCATCAAACAAGCATTATAAAATGAAACGAAATAATTATCAGAAACACAATACCTCACAGACAAATTTCGGGAATTAGTGATAGTTGACATCAATCTTAAAACAAAAGAGCGAAAACCTGAAATCATAATTAGAGGAAATGACGTGATACTATCGGCTGAAATGAAAGATTTAATGAGGTAATAAAATGCCAGTGCCTAACACGTGGTTAAAAATATTGGGGTTGATGCGCAGATAAGCAGGTTTTTAGCACCTTAGTAAAAGTTTAACGTGGAACAGATGTTCGGCTTTTAATTCCGCTGCTGCTCTTGATAAAAGTTCCAAACTTTTTAAAAAATTCGGAACTCTGGGGTTTATTTAGAGCTTAAGAACCACACAACTCTTCTTTTAAGAATAATTTAAAAAACAACCAAAATCTGTTAAAACCCCTTATTTAAGGAATTTGGGGTTGTTTAAAGAGTTTGGGGTAATTTTAAATTAGAAAAAACAATATATCGCATTTTGCGATAGTTGTAAATACCCTACAAAATCTGTGATAAGCGTCCGAACTTGTTTAAAAGTTCGGAACTCTTATCAAACTCAAAACGGCTTAATCTATATAGCGTCTATTTTATACTTTTATTAAATCAATGAATCTTATTTACAACTATTTAACTCTATTTTATCTAAAAAATTTATTCTCAGTAAATTCAACTACTTTACTCTTATTTACCTATCGCAAATTGTGATAAATAAAACATAGGAAAAGGAGCGTGTTATGTTGCTTTTATCCGTAAACTCATTAGGTCATTAATTATAGTTTAATCACAACTCCTTTATATAATTTATTGATATTCCGCACTATATCATTACATATCGTAAATAAAGAGATATATTCTTCCGTATTTAACTTAGTTTTTGTAATGTTGTAATCGAATTTACCGTTGTTATCTCTTTTCGGTAAGCTTATTATTAACTAACAAAGAATAATATGCCTTTAAAAAGCAAGATTGAAGAATTACAAAAACGCAAAGAGGAAGTTTTACAGGGCGGAGGAGAACAAGCCATTGCAAAGCAAGCAGCAATGGGCAAGCTCACCGCAAGGGAGCGAGTTATAGCCCTGTTAGATGAAGACTCATTTCATGAGTACGATCTCTTTGTTGAGCATGAGGCACGTGATTTCGGTATGGATGGCAAAATACTTCATGGTGATGGGGTTATAATCGGAACCGGAACAATTTATAGTGCTCCAGTAGCAGTATTTGCTCAAGATTTTACCGTTGCTGGTGGTTCCTTGGGTTTGATGCATGCTCGAAAAATCACTAAAATTATGGATTACGCTTTGAGAATGCGAATCCCATTGATCGGTATTAACGATTCAGGGGGCGCTCGTATTCAAGAGGGTGTTAATTCATTGGCTGGTTACGGCGAAATTTTTTGGAGAAATACCCTTTCAAGTGGTATTATTCCTCAAATTTCGGTTATACTAGGGCCTTGCGCTGGTGGAGCGGTTTATTCACCAGCATTAACCGATTTTGTTTTTGTTGTAGATAAAATCTCTAAGATGTTTATTACTGGACCAGAGGTTATTAAGTCCGTACTTGGAGAAGAAATATCTCAGGATGATCTTGGCGGTGCTAGGGTTCATGCTGAAATAACTGGTAACGCCCACTTCTATGCAGAAAGCGAAATCGAATGTTTCGAGCAGATTAAGAAACTTATAACTTTTATTCCTTGGAACAACTCGCGTAAAGCTCGTAAATTTGAACCAAAAGAGCCTAAACCAGAATATAATATCGAAAAGATTGTTCCAAACGATCCTAAGCAACCATATGACGTTCGTGACGTTATTAAAGCGCTAGCCGATGATTCTGATTTCTTCGAAATTCACGAGAAATGGGCTGCAAATATCGTAATTGGTTTTGGTCGTCTAAATGGCGAAACAGTGGGTTTCGTTGCTAATCAGCCACTTGTAATGGCAGGTGTACTAGATGTTGACAGTTCCGATAAAGCTGCTCGTTTTATTCGTTACTGCGATGCATTTAACATCCCTCTTTGTACATTAGTTGACCTTCCTGGTTACCTTCCAGGTATCGATCAGGAACATGCTGGTGTAATTCGTCACGGAGCAAAATTACTTTACGCATATAGCGAGGCTTCTGTTCCAAAACTGACCGTGATTCTTCGTAAAGCTTATGGTGGTGGTTACATCGCTATGAGTTCACGTCACCTTCGTGCTGATTTTGTATTTGCATGGCCAGGTGCTGAGATTGCTGTTATGGGACCAGAAGGTGCTGCGAATATCATTTTCCGCAAGGAAATCACCGAGGCAAAAGATCCCGAAAAGATGCGTCTACAAAAGGTAGAAGAGTATAAGGAGAAATTTGCAAATCCTTATGTTGCTGCCGCTAGAGGTTATATTGACTCAGTAATTGAGCCAAAGGAAACCCGCAAATTGCTTCTTCATGGTTTAGAGGTTTCAAGCACTAAAGTTGCTGACCGTCCAACTAAAAAGCATGGAATTCCTCCATTCTAGAATTGAATGGATGGTTAAATGTAAAGTGAAAAACAAATGAATCTTCTAAATCAATTTGTATATGGCATTAAGTAGACTCGATAATAAACAATTAACTGCCTTTATTCCTGGAACAATCATCGACGTAAAAGTTAAGGTTGGTCAACAGGTAAAGCAAGGTGAAATTCTAGTGATTTTAGATGCAATGAAAATGCACAACAGAATTTTATCTCCTATAAATACTACTGTAAAAGAGGTTAATGTTAAACCCGGCGATAGAGTAGTTAAGGGGTTTGTAATGGTAGTTTTAGATTAACAATCTAATGAACAAGGATAAAAATGGGAGGTAAAGATCCCATTTTATCATAATAAGTTTTGATAGAAAAGCTGCCAATGGCAGCTTTTCTAATTAAACAAGTTTGATTTTGCTGTATGTAGTTTGAACTATTTTCATATGAACAATAGTGAATCGATCTATTTACCTTGTGCTGGAAAATCTCTTCCACTTGGAGATTTTAAAGTACATTCCAGGTTTACCAGGGTCGTCAATTTTGTAAACGAGGCGAATGAAATTGCTTTCATCACATCAGAAATCAGTTTACTTGCCGCTCATGGAATTTTTCTCCCAGAACAAAGTTTAAAGTTTATCATAAACTTAACCATTACTCCTCCAGAGATAATTATTAATGACCGAAGGATTAATCGATCCTCGATAAATAAATACGATTCAAGCCTGAATTTTGAAAATATTGATGGGGTAAAGTTTGAAGAAAATCTACTTCAATTACCAATACTTTTTTCACAAGAATTCCCGGAAAAAAGTTTACTTTTTCTACTAAATTCTCAATATGAAGCAAATTTTACTTCTGGATTTGATCGTGCCTTTATGATTAATGCTTTAAGAAGCAAAGAACTTATACTTTCCGGAGAATTAATAAAAGGAGTTGAAGCTATTAAAGGAACTGGGTATGGTTTAACTCCTTCGGGCGATGATTTTATTGCCGGACTGCTATTAGGAATGCATTACAATGAATTCAAATACAGAAAGAATCTTTATAAAGCAAAAAACGACATCTATCAGGCTGTTGCAGGTCAGAATCTACTTACATCTTCGTTTTTGTTTCAAGCAAAAGAGGCAAATTATTTCCGAATTTTAAAAAATTTTCTATTTTTGCTATTTGACGCAGAAATTTCTACTACTAAAGATGAGCTCGTTCAGTTGTTTTCACTAGGAGCTACTTCGGGAGCAGATTTACTCACTGGGTATATTTTTTCAATTAAATATAAAATTGCTATATGATTGTTAAGGGTATTTTGAAAAAGGGAGCTTATTACGATTCTGTTTCCCTGATGATTGTATCAAAGGAACTCAATCAACTGGAAGGTATTAAGGATTCCTCAGTAGTAATGGGCACACAGGAGAATAGAGCAATTCTAAATGCAGCTGGGTTAATGGTTTCTGATTTTGATAAATCGAATGATACCGATTTACTTATCAGCATAAAAGCTATTTCGGAAGAAGCTATTTCTAAAGCTTTTGCAAAAGTTGATCAATTGCTGAAAGATATTCGCAACAAACACGATGAAACTGGAGATGTTAAGGCACATAGTTTAGAACAAGCCGTGAAACAATTATCTGGAGCAAACCTTTCCTTAATCTCAATAGCAGGAAAATATGCAGCACGTGAAGCAATGAAAGCCTTACAGCAAGGACTTCATGTAATGCTTTTCTCAGATAATGTAAGTATCAGCGAGGAAATTGAGCTAAAGCAATTTGCACGAAATAAGGGTTTGATGGTTATGGGACCTGATTGTGGTACAGCTATTATTAACGGAATACCGCTTGCATTTGCAAATGTAGTTCAGAAAGGAAACATTGGGATTGTAGCAGCATCAGGAACAGGCTTGCAGGAAGTTAGTTCGCTGATTTCAAATGAGGGGGCAGGTATTTCGCAGGCTATAGGTACTGGTGGACGTGATGTTAAAAAGGAGGTTGGTGGCATTATGTTTATTGAAGCCATGAAGGCTCTTGCTCAAGATGAAGAAACCAAAATTATAGTACTGATTAGCAAGCCACCCCACGAAGAAGTACTTCAGAAAATTTCCGATGAAATCAAAAAAATTAAAAAACCAGTAATCGCGATTCTAATTGGAGGAAATCCAAAGCCTTTAAGGAATGCTGGGGCAATTCCTGCCCATAATTTGGAAGAGGCGGCAATTTACGCAGCCAGTTTGTCCAAAGGCATAGAAGTTGAAAAAGCTTTGAATAAAATAGAACTTCGTGATGTAGAAATACTTGCTCAAAGTGAAAAGTTGGCTAAAAATTGTTCGGGCAAATACATCCGAGGGTTATTCAGCGGTGGAACATTGTGTGATGAAACTCAACTGATTCTGAAAGACACTATTGGCTACGTTCATAGCAACGCTCCTTTAAATCCAGATTATCAGCTAAAAAATCTTTGGAAAAGCGAGGGGAATACTATACTTGACATGGGTGAAGATGAGTTTACATCTGGTCGTCCACATCCTATGATTGATTTTTCATTGCGAAATAAAAGGATAATTGAGGAAGCCGAGAATAAAGAGGTTGCTATTATTTTATTGGATGTAGTTCTAGGTTATGGATCTCATCTTGATCCTGCTTCTGAATTAGTTCCAGTAATTCGTAAGGCTTTAGAAATATCGCCTAAACTATTATTTATATGTTCGGTTACTGGCACCAATCAGGATCCTCAGAATAGGAATGAGGTAATTCACAAACTGGAAAAGGCTGGGGCATTAGTAATGCCTTCGAATGTTGCTGCTAGCAAACTTGTTGGCGCAATAGCAAAACTAATTCGCTGATATTATACCTAAGATTAACAGTACTTAAAGACAAAAATATGGCCATTAATGATTTATTTAATCAACCATTAAAAGTAATTAACACTGGATTGGCATCATTCAAAACCAATCTAGAAAAGGTTGGTACTGAAGTAGTTCAAGTTAGTTGGAAACCCCCTGTAGATGTTGATAAAAACTCTTCAAGAATTATTGATGCTAATCAAAGTAAGATAGATAAGGCGAACCAAGAGGCTCTCAATATCATTTTAAACGGAAAGCCCGTTTTAGTTGGTTTAGATATTGCCCTAAATGTTATACCCGGGATGAAGAAGAACCTAATCCTCCATTCAGGGCCTCCTATTACTTGGGATCGCATGTGTGGACCAACTCGTGGAGCAATAATGGGTGCTTTAATTTATGAGGGAATGGCTGCAAATCCCGAAGAGGCTGAAAAACTTGCATCATCGGGCAAAATTGAGTACGCACCATGTCATGAACATGCTTCTGTGGGTCCAATGGCTGGAATTATTTCATCTTCCATGCCGGTATTCATTATTAAAAACGAAACCTATGGAAATATTGCATATTGCACTTTGAACGAAGGTTTAGGTAAAGTTTTACGCTATGGTGCTTTTGGTTCAGAGGTAATTGAAAAACTAAAATGGATGGAAACCATTATGTACCCCATCCTCAAAGCAGCAGTAGCAAAGTTGGGAAGAGTTGATTTGAAAAATATTATTGCACAGGCACTTCACATGGGAGATGAGGTACACAATCGTAATCGAGCTGGGACTTCATTGCTTTATCGCACTATGGCACCTGCAATTGTGGAAACCAGTGAAATAAAAGAGGATACAATTAAGGTTTTGAATTTTATTAATGGAAATGACCATTTCTTCTTGAATCTTTCCATGCCAGCATCTAAAGCCTGTTTAGATGCTGCTCGTAATATCCCATTCAGTAGCGTAGCCGTGGTAATGGCAAGGAACGGAACTGATTTTGGTATTCAACTTGCAGGTACAGGCGATCAGTGGTTTACTGGCCCAGCCTTAGTACCCGACGCCTTATTTTTTCCGGGATATACAAAAGATGATGCAAATCCTGATATTGGAGACAGCGCCATCACTGAAACTGGAGGTTTGGGTGGATTTGCCATTGCATCTGCTCCAGCAATCGTTCAGTTCGTAGGTGGAACAGCCAAAGATGCTGTGCAATACACCTTAGATATGTATGAAATTACAGCAGGAGAAAATAACGTTTACCAAATCCCCTATCTTAACTTCAGAGGGACTCCCACTGGTATAGATGTAAGAAAGGTGATAGAAAAAAATATCACCCCATTTATCGATACTGGGGTTGCACATAAAAATCCCGGCGTTGGTCAGGTTGGTGCAGGAGTACTCAGTGCGCCTATGGAACCCTTTAAAAAGGCCTACGAAGGATTAGCAAAGCAATTTGAGTAGGTAATCCTAAAAACTTAAAACATAAACATCTAATAAATAATTAAAACTAATAGATATGAAACCAGAAGACGTTTTCAAATTCATGGGTGAAGTGAAAATTCACGACTTGACTCAACGCTTAAGTATACACACCCCACCATGGCCTAGCTATATGCCTTTGCAAATTCAATATTTTAAAAGGATAGCAGGTGCTCACATGGGGCAAGGTGCTAATGGACAAATTATCAAAACCAGTAACCATGTTGGAACTCATATCGATGGCGAAATCCATTTTCATTCTAGTGGACGCACCATTGGTGATACACCCCTTGATTTCTGGTATGGACCTGGTGTAGTTGTTGATATATCCGATGAAGTTTCTGATTATAGTTTGTATTCTCCAGAAATGTTGATGAAAAAAGCGGAGATAAAAGAAGGAGATATCCTAATTATAAATACAGGCTACAACCGTTATGCATGGGATCAACCAGAATCAGATGAAGTACGGTATTTTGTAAAACACCCAGGCCCAAGTCCCGAATTTCATCAGTGGGCATTGGACATGAAAATTAAATGGATTGGAGTTGATTGCGGTAGCGCAGACCATCCAATGAATACCATTATTCGCGACTGGCACCCAAAACGTTTTAAAGAAGCTGAAGAGAAACTGATTGCAGATTATGGAAAATCATGGGATCAGATGTTTCCTCCAGACGTTTACTATCAGGTAATGCACCTTAAATTATTCCCAAAAGGATTGGTTCATGCTGAAAATCTTGGAGGCGATATCAATAAAGTAAATAACAAACGAGTTTGGATAGGACTTTTCCCACTTCGTGGCATTGAGCTAGAATCATCGATGTGCCGTGTAATAGCGATGGAAGGATAATAGTGTTTTTGCAACTCTGTACTCCATTTTGGAATACAGAGTTATTAAATTTTATATTTGCTATAACTATAACAAGATTAAAACTTAACTCCTCACATTATGGCAATCCCTTACGAATTTGCCTACGAAAGGCCAGAAACCGCTGAGCAAGCGATTAAACTCCTCGGGAAGTATGGTAAAAATGCCAGAATCCTAGCCGGAGGAACTGATTTGGCCAACCAGATGAAGCAGGGCTTTCGGGTACCTGAAATTCTCATTGATATTAAAAATATCAAAGAATGGGAAGTCATCAAGATGGTTAATAATGAGCTTCATATAGGTTCTTTGGTCACTTTTAATGACCTTAGAAAATCTCAACTTATTAGAGAAAAACTGAATATTCTATTCGAGGCGGCAGGTCTTGTAGCATCAACAGGGGTGAGAAACAGGGCTACAATGGTGGGGAATATTTGTTCGGCTGTAGCTTGTATGGATAGTGCTGCTCCGCTTCTTGTTCACGAGGCTGTAATTCATACCATGAGCATCGATGGAGAAAGAGCTATTCCTATCCAGCAATGGTTTATAGATAATCGCAAAACAGCGATTCAAGACAATGAACTTGTTACACATGTTTCTATTCCTATTCCGGAGAAGAAGTATGCAGGTGCATATCAAAAGATGATGAGATATTCAGGCGAGGATCTTTCACAATCAAACGTTGGGGTTTTGGTTCTATCCGATAACAAATATCATGTAGCTTTTGGCTCGGTTGGTCCAATTCCAAAACGCTCCTTGAAAATTGAAAATCTTCTAAACACTAAGGGCATATCAAAAGAGACCATAGAAGAAGCCAAAGCCATGATTGAAACGGTTATTGCTCCAATCACTGATGTTCGTGCAACCAAGGAATATCGTATGCACATGACCAAAGTTATGTTCGAAAGGGCTTTAAAATCAGCCGTTGAGCGATTTAAACAACCTAAGTTAATTACACAGTAGCATTGCTATGAAAAAAATATCCTTTAAACTCAATGGAGAAACAAGGTTTCTTCACGTTGAACCCAATGAAACATTACTCGATGTTTTGAGGGATAGAATGGGGGTAAAAAGTCCAAAATGTGGTTGCGACAATGGCGACTGCGGAGCTTGTACTGTGATGCTCGATGGAAAAACAGTTCGAAGCTGCCTTATCTTTGCAATCGAAGTTGATGGTCATGAGATATCAACTCTTGAGAATATATCGAAAAATGGATTATCACCTTTACAAAAGGCTTTTTTAGAAAAAAATGTTTTTCAATGTGGTTATTGCGCTCCCGGAATGATATTATCCGCTACCGAATTAATTACTAATAATCCGCATCCTTCCGAACATGAGATAAAAGAAGCTCTTGCTGGCAATTTATGCCGTTGCACGGGCTACACTCCAGTTATTGAAGCCATTCTTGAATTAACCAAAAAGGACTAACTATGAAGGCATATAAATACATAGGTCAATCTGTTGTTAAGGTTGATGGTAAAGAAAAAGTATCAGGAGCCGCATTATATACCGATGATTTGGAATTTGGCCCAGATTTGCTGTATGCCGAAGTGGTTGAAGGCCCACATGCCCATGCCATAATCAATAGCATTGATACTTCTGAAGCCTTAAAAGTACCTGAAGTTCTGGCAGTAGTTACTGGAAAAGATTTTCCATTCAACTTTGGTCTTTACATGAAAGATCGCTTCATATTTGCTCAGGACAGAGTTCGTTTTTACGGTGAGCAGATTGCAGCAGTAGTGGCACGTACACCACAAGCAGCTAAAAAAGGTGCTCAATTGGTAAAGGTAAATTACACCCCACTACCCAAAATATTGAATCCACTTGATTCAATCAAAGAAGGAGCAGAATTGCTTCACCCAGAATTAAAAAATTACGAGCATGTTCCATGGTTCTTCCCTAAAGCCGATACCAACATCGCACATCATCGTAAAATTAGGAAAGGGGATGCTGACAAAGGGTTTGAAGAAGCCGATTATGTACTCGAAGATACTTATGAAGTTCCACGCTATTCGCATTGTGCTATCGAATTTCATGCTGCTGTAGCTAAATACGATCACTCGGGAAGATTGACAGTATGGGCATCATCACAATCGCCTCATACACAACGAAATTTATTTGCTCAAGCACTGGCTCCACTGGGTATCCGTCACAACGATGTAAGGGTAATTGCACCCCATGTGGGAGGCGGATTCGGCTCCAAAGCCGGTGTTACCATGGAAATTATTGCGGCAGCAATTGCTATGAAAGTACAAGGGCATCCTGTAAAGGTTATGTGGAATCGTGAGCGAGAGTTTTACAACACCTATCAACGTTTGGGCGTTGTGGCAAAACTAAAAATTGGAGTTAAAAAGGATGGAAAGATAACCGCATTAAAACATGATCTATTTTGGGATGCTGGGGCTTATGTAGAATATGCGGCCAACGTTGTTAATGCTGTTGGACTTTCAGCTATTGGCCCTTATAATGTTGAAAATGCCTCTATTGATTCATACTGTATATACACAAACCTTCCTCCAGGTGGACCTTACCGTGGGTTTGGGTATTCCGAATTTCTTTTTGGGTTGGAATCACACATGAACAGAATTGCTGCTCATCTTGGTATAGATCCAATTGAAATTCGACGCAGGAATATTATCAAAGAAGGCGATCTTACCGCCTATGGTGCACACATGAATCCAAATGGATTGCTACAAGCCATTGATAAAGTGGCCGAAGAAATCAAATGGAATGAAAAACTGAAATCCAATGATCCTGACATTGCTCTAGGTAAAGGTTTTTCACTTTTCTGGAAAGCTCCAGCTATGCCACCTAATGCATCCTCATCATGTTTCTTGAAGTTTAACGAAGATGCAAGCATCAACTTACTGGTATCGGGAATGGATCTTGGTCAAGGATTTTTGACTGTAATGGCTCAGATAGCTGCAGAAATCCTTTCTGTTCCAACTAGTAAAATTCGAACCGAAAATCCAGATACCGATCGAAATCCATACGAATGGCAAACTGTTGCATCACATATAACATGGGGTTGCGGAAATGCTGTTAGAAAAGCAGCCATTGATGCCCGTGATCAAATTTTCTCGCTAGTCTCAAGAACCAAATATTTACCCGTTGATACTTTATACCTCGAGGATGAAAAGGTAAAATGCACAACACATCCAAAATTCGCACTTGCTCTAAAGGATTTCATTATTAATGGAATACAGATGGAGGATGGTACCTTTAAGGGTGGACCTGTGATTGGACGTGGAGTTTTTATGCCTGAATATTCATCCACCAATGCTAATCCTGAAACAAGTCAGGGTGGACATCCAAATGTTCATTATACAGTTGGTGCTGCTGCTGCAATTTTAGAAATTGACATTCAGACTGGGAAAATGAAAGTGCAAAAAGTTGTAGAAGCAGTTGACGCTGGGAAAGCGCTGAATCCAAGTTTGGTAAAGGGTCAAATAGTGGGAGGTATTTTACAGGGCATTTCAACAGTGTTATACGAGGAGATGAAGTTTGATCATCGTGGAAAATTGTTGAATCCTAATTTTACTGATTATAAGATCCCAACAGCACTTGATATTCCTGGCGAAATTGTTCCAATTATTGTAGAAGTACCTCAACCCGATGGGCCTTTTGGTGCTCGAGGCGTTGGAGAACACACCATGATCCCAATTGCTCCTATGATTGCCAATGCAATTGATGATGCACTTGGAGTAAGAATAAAAACGATGCCAATTACTGCCGAGAAAGTGTGCCTAGAAATATTGAAAAAAGGGAAATAAAAAAGAAACAAATATGCCCTTTTAATAGTTGACTATCATATTTTAAAAAAGAATAGTAATCGTTTTTTTCAGCGATAATGTGAGAAAAACTTTTACTATTCTTTAAATATTAACACCTTGAATAAATGAGACCCTTAGAAAATATTAAAATTCTTGACCTAACCCGAGTACTCGCTGGACCATTTTGTACAATGATTTTGAGTGATCTCGGTGCGGAAGTTATTAAAGTGGAAGTGCCCGAGACTGGAGATGATGCACGCTCTTTTGGACCATTCAAAAATGGTCAAAGTTTATATTTTCTAAGTATCAACCGTGAAAAGAAAAGCATTTCATTGAATCTTAAGTCAAAAAGAGGTAAAGAAATTCTAAAAGATCTAACTAAAAAAGTAGATATTATAATTGAAAACTACCGACCTGGCACTATGGAGAAACTGGGCTTGGGTTACGAAGACTTAAAAATTGTAAATCCAAAATTAATCTATGCCGCTTCATCAGGATTCGGTCATACCGGCCCAGATTCCACAAAGGCAGCTTACGATATTTTAGCTCAAGCTATGGGAGGAATCATGAGTATTACCGGTTGGCCCAATACCCCTCCTACTCGTGTTGGAATGTCGTTGGGAGATATTTCAGCTTCATTATATACAGCAATTGGCATTCTAGCAGCCCTACATCAAAGAAATAGTACAGGGCTTGGTCAAAAGGTGGATATTGCGATGCTTGACTGTCAGGTTTCCATGCTCGAAAATGCCATTACCCGGTATCAGGTTGAAAATAAATCACCAGAACCTCTAGGTAACCGACATCCAACTATTACACCATTTCAGGCTTATAAAGCCAGTGATAGCTACTTTGTTATTGCTGCTGGGAATGACATTCTTTGGCAAAAACTATGCGAATCTATTGGTCGCCCCGAGCTTGCTAACAGCGAAAAGTTCAAAAGCAACCCTCTACGCACCAAAAATATTGAAGAGATGAATTTGGAACTAGAGAAGACACTTGTTTTGAAAACTGCCGACGAATGGTTAAAGATAATTGATTGTGCCGGAGTTCCTTGTGGTCCAATAAACACCATCGATAAGGTTATGGAAAATCATCAGGTGAAAGCTCGTAATATGATTGTAGAGGTAAAGGACTCAAAGGCAGGAACCATAAAAATTGCTGGCAACCCAATTAAAATGAATTCAGTTGAAGAAAAACCTGACCGTAAGGCAGCTCCTGAAATTGGTGAACACAATACAGAAATTTATTCCCAAATGCTTGGTTTGAACTCGGTTGAAATTAGCAAACTAAAGGAAGACGGCATAATATAAAAACTATATGAAAATCTTTAATCTCTCGCTATCAGAATCGATTAATGCTATACAAAATGAAACTATTGAAGTTGAAGATCTCATTAACTCAATCTGTGACCGAATTGATCGTTTAGAACCATTAATTCACTCTCTGATTCCTGAAATAGGAAGAAGAAATAGACTGCTACGTGAAGCCCGAGATTTAAAACAGAAATATCCCGACAAAAATAAAAGACCTATTTTATTTGGAATTCCTATTGGGGTTAAAGATCTTTTTAGGGTTGACGGATTTCCAACCCAGGCAGGATCTAAACTTCCCACAAATTTATTTGAAGAACAAGAATCATCCGTTGTTACAGCATTAAAAAATGCAGGAGCATTAATCCTTGGCAAGACAGTCACCACCGAATTTGCTTATTTTGAGCCAGGACCAACCTGTAACCCTCACAATTTGTCACATACTCCCGGTGGTTCAAGTAGTGGTTCTGCAGCAGCAGTTGTATGTGGTCTCACCCCTCTTGCTCTAGGTACCCAAACAATTGGCTCAATTACCCGACCAGCCTCATTCTGCGGAGTGTATGGCTATAAACCCAGCTATAAAAGAATTTCAACAAACGGTGTAATTCCATTTTCAGTTTCTGCTGATCATATAGGTTTTTTCACACAAGACTTGCAAGGTATTGAAATCGTTGCCTCGCTTCTCTGTAATCATTGGAATCCAGCCACTAAAACTTCTCACCAAAAACCCGTAATTGGAATAGCGGTTGGAAGCTATTTAGAACAATCGAATGATGAGGTACTTAGTTTATTCGACGAGAAAACTAAGCAATTGGAACAATTGGGTTTTAAAATAGTAAAGGTTGATACTTTTGGCGATATTGAATCCATCAATAAAGCACATAAAAGTATGATTGCGGTTGACTTCTCAAAGGTTCATGAAAAATGGTTTGAAAACTTCGAAGGTCTTTATCGCGAAAACACTAAAAAACTCATCATCGAAGGAAGAACAATTACAAAAAAAATATATCAAGATGCTTTAGCGGGAAGAGAAATGCTGAGAACGCAATTGGAAGTTATAAAATCAATAAATAAAATTGACATTTGGCTCTCCCCTTCTTCTTGCAGTGCAGCCACTGAAGGACTCGATTCAACAGGAAGTCCATTAATGAATTTACCATGGACTTATGCCGGATTGCCTACAGTCTCAGTTCCTGCTATGAAAACTTCTAATCACCTACCTATTGGATTACAGTTTGTTGGCTCTTTTAATCAGGATGAGGACTTAATTGCAAAACTAAAATTAATTGTGCATTTCTTATGAATTGAATCTTGTGATTAGTAGTTTAATGTCAACTTGATGTAAGGTGTCATCCTAAGCGAGGCAAAGGATCTAATTACCTAGAGACTAGATGCTTCACTTCGTTCAGCATGACAAAGCAAACAATCTAACACTATACTTAGGATCAATATGTTATGCTTACATCGAACTCACGTTAGTTTATCTCCTGATAAAAAGTGTAATAATCACTAAAAACGTCAGCGTAATCTGGTTTAGATTTAAATAATCCGAATACAGTTGAGCCACTACCCGACATGGCAGAATACATAGCCCCCATTTGGTACAATCTATCTTTTATTATGCCAATTTCAGGGTAAAGTGCAAATACAATTTTTTCGAAATCGTTTACTACAACACCCTTCCATTGTTCCGGGCTATTAAAGATAGTTTTCGGAAGATTATAAACCGAAGGTTTTGGGTTAGAATGAGAGTATGCCTTACTAGTATTAATATGTATACCAGGGTTTACCATCAAAATATGATAACCGCTTAAATTTAATTCAATTGGGTTTAAGATCTCGCCTCTTCCAGAAGCATAACATGTTTCGTTTAAAATAAAGAACGGACAATCGCTACCAAGTTTCAATGCAACCTCCAGCAGTTTTTCTTTTGAAAGAGGATTTTCCGAAATTTTATTTAAACCAGAAAGAGTAAATGCACCATCCGATGAGCCACCACCAAGTCCAGCCCCAAAAGGAATTTGCTTATGTAGATGAATTGCAACTGGTGGTAATTCCATGTATGATGATAGAAGATTATAAGCTTTCACACAAAGATTATTCTCGCTTGGCTCATTAAGCATCAGCCCTGTTTGCGAAAACCGAACCCTCAGCTCTTGATTTGGGATATGTACTATCTCAAGAATATCACATAATCCTTTTATAGGGAAGAAAATAGTCTCGATATTATGGAATCCATCTTCTCTGCGGGCAACAATATTAAGCCCAATATTTATTTTAGCGTTGGGGTAAAGTATCATCTCAAAATCACATAAACTAATTAAACGATTCCGTAATCGGGGGAGTTATAACCAATTTTCTTATCCCACGATATATTTTTTCAAACTTACAAATTAATTCGATTTTCGCATCATGCTTAAACCAAGTATTACAGACAAGCGATTCAAGTCTAATTACTTAAAGTAATTGTGATATGCTCGCTTTCAGAACCATTTCCATCCTTATCAAAAGCAGTAACATACCATTTACAAATCCCAACTGGAAGGTTTAGGCTTTTAGTTGTAGATTCTTTAACTTCATATTCTGTTGCATTTACATTAAGAATGTAAGTGATGTTTTCCAGTCCTCCATCGTCAACAACTACACTCCAAATAAATTCGATATTTCCTGCTTTTGTATCCATTTTCGGAGAAATAATAATTGGAGTAGATGGTACAGTACTTACAATGGGGTTACTAACCGTGCTGAATCCCCAAACACCACTGACCGTTTCATTCTTACCATCACTAGCAATTATTTGCCAATAATATTTTGTAGATGTGGCTAGCTCTTCGCTAAAAGTAAAGTCGGTTGCGGACAAATTTGACGCTTTTACCTCTAAAGACGCAGCAGAATTTCCAAACTTCAATGTATAAGCATAAGTCCCAATATGAAGTACAGTTTCCCCTCCTAATGAATGAGGAATAATTATATCTTTTTCTGTTGTATTCTTATAATCTGTAATAGTTCCATTGCTAAACTCTACATCACTTAATGTAAGAATGTATTGAGCTTGTGACCCCAATGGGAATGCTAAAGCTAATAGTAACAAAAATCTTCTCGTTTTTTATTGTTTAATAAATTAACAAAACAACTATTCGTTTCATGCTTGTCTGTAATGTTATGCAAGTTGGCTGCATTTGGGCGGTTGAAACTATTTTCATGTCCCAAGCAAGTAAAGTAAGCGAAATGTGTTGAACCTACCAAATACATCATCAGCACAATTGAAACCGAGCGTTTTGTGGGAGTTGGAACTAATAACGTTCAGTTCTATGTAATCGTTTATTTATCTGGTTCTTTCAGTAAGTACACCTACAAACTCCACAATAGAGAAACACTATTTCTTTTGGTTATCATCCCAATGAGTACGAATTCGTTTCTCATACTTAGATAACATTTCTAAGAGCATTTTTTTTGAAAGAAGGGGTATGTTTCGCTAACCTATGCATAACCCAATAATTTTAACTTTTTACTTACAGCCTTTGACGAACAGAACTTAAATTATTATCCTAGACAGCCAATAAAACTACCAAAAAACGTTAAGAACTCCAAAGCGTCATCAACCAAACATTTATTCTTGCATATTGTGTATATTAATTGTACATTAGCTACTAAATAATATATTATAGTGATTGTATTATTCACACTTCGAAGTCGAAGGCTTCAGAGGTAAATTAACTATTCTTTTTCGTTAAACTTTAAAAACAAGGAGGCACAGCTATGGTAGTGAATCGAAAACGAAACAGAAGTTTCCGCCTGATATTAGACATGCGACAGTACTTGTACGTCGCTATCCTATCGGGCTTTTTTATTATCAGTGGATGTCGGACTAAGACACCTACTCCAGATGGCTTCAAACCGCAGTCGGTTATCGACATTTTGCGCATTCAGCCTTTCCAACTGGAGCAGTCATTTAAATATGACTGGCAGAGCGATCATCCAGATGTTAAATCCGGCCTGTTGGTGGTGATAAAGGTTGACCCCAAGATGGTGATGCCGAAAAACGTACTGGAACCGGTATTATATGCCGGAAATCACACCGTTCAACGACTCAACCAAGGGAATGAATCCGGTTTTGTTATCGGAATCATCCCCGAGCAAATCGATCTATCGAAAGAACCCTTATGGTTTGGCACACCGGATTTACCGGAAAGAATTGACGCAAAAATGATTGCGAGTGAACTTACCAAAGCCAAACGTTCAGGTATTTCGGCCCTAAAATTATCCGATATTAAAAGCCGAACCAAGGAAATGATTGCTGCTCCTGACCTGACCACGCTTTTACGCAAAAATGCTGGAGATCTAATACTAGAATTCTCACCACAGGAAAAACATATTGTTGAATCCTGGCGATTACCCGTTACCGGTAAATAAGATAAACGCTAAAAAATTAAAAATGATATCATGAAACCCATCCAACATAATCTAAGGACATTTGGTTTAGGTTTGATTGTTTTAGTCAGTTTACTTACTGAACATTCCGCTTTGGCGCAAGTAACCAAAACCGAACTCGCCGGCAATTCGATTAGTGTTTATCCATATTTTGAATATGTCAAGGCAATCAATGTCAATCGCAATGTCGAAATTGCTATTGATCCAACACGTTTTCCTACTATTGGAGGTCTAGTGTGTGATATTTATATCGTTGCCTCGAAAAAGACAAACGGGTGGAACGCTAACAATACCCTCACAGATGTAACACTGGGCGGCAAGATGACAGTAACTTTTAGTAACACTAATATTCAAAGTAATACGTTCGTAGTTGCCAATGCGGGCGAACTGAGTGCCAATGCAGGGCTCGGCCTCGGGGTCGGCTATGATGTTGTTCTAGATTTTAATCAAAATGGCCTGCTTGACGGGAACGACTTTATTGACGGACGCAATAATGAGGCCGGCTTTTACATGGTTCACAATACCACCGCCCCCGGCCCAGAGGCGGTCACAGAACTTACCTACAATATCAATGCAGCCGTTGCGACTAGTTTCGGAATTCCTGGCGGATTTGAGGGGCAAAATCTATTCTTCCCTACCAATGTCGCTGGCGTTATAGCCGCAACCGGTAAAAACCTGCCCTTAATCATTGTATCCCACGGCAACGGACACTGGTATGAAAATTATAATCATATCGGGAACCACCTTGCCTCTTACGGTTATGTGGTCATGAGCCACCGCAATAATACGGGCCCAGGAGTCGTCACTGCTTCGACAACCACACTTGGTCATACTGATGCGCTAATCGATCAGATTAATGCTGGCGCCATTCCAGGCGCAGGTGCGTTGACTGGAAATATTGATGTCGACAGAATCGTTTGGATCGGGCATAGCCGTGGAGCGGAAGGGGTGGCGATCGCCTATGACCGAATGTTTGATGGCACATACACTCCAACTTATTTCAACATGGTTGACATCAAATTAATCAGCAGCATGTTGCCAACCGATTTTCAGGGTACTAACACGGCTAATCCACATAACGCAAATTTCCATCTCTGGACAGCATCTGGCGACTCTGATGTCGACGGATCAGCGGGTTGTGATTTGTGCCAGACTTTTCACCTCCATGACCGCGGAACAGGCAATAGACAATCAACCGTTGTACAAGGGACAGGTCACGCTTGGTTTCATAACGGCGGAGGTTCTAGTTGGTTTACCGGCCCATGCCCCATCGGTGAGGCCAATACACACCTGGTGCAGCTTGGCCATTTCCTGCCTTTGGTAAAGCGTTATGTAGATGATAATATTCCGTCAATAGATTTTTTGACCCGGCAATATGAGAGCTTCCGCCCAATTGGTGTTCCAACTGGAGACCCCTGCATTGTTGTAACCCATGAATACCTTGACGCTTCACCTAATACTCCATCCAATCCGCAAAAAACGATTATTATCGATGATTATCAATCCCAGTTTGCTACAGGGATCAGCAGTATTGGATCACCGGTATCCTTTGACGTATCCAACGTGACTGAAGACCGATTGGATGACAATAATTCAGATTTTGCCTGGACTTCCACCGATCCATTTAATGGTGCAACACAGGCAAGTGCGACTGACTTGAGTCGCGGTGTCGTTTTTGACTGGACTGGGAATAATCGGTTTTACGAATGGGAGATTCCAGTCGGAGAGCGCAATTTCACGGATAATCTGTTTTTGTCTTTTCGTGGTGCCCAAGGCACCCAGCATCCGAATACATTGGCGGTTCTGAGCGACCTAACATTTAAGGTAACTCTTAGAGACGGGCAGGGCGTTCCAGTTTCGAGTTCTATCAGCATAGGCGCATTTGGCGGAGGGCTTGAACAACCGTATCAACGCTCTGGCGGTTGGCATAATGAGATGGAAACCATCCGTATTAGGTTAACCGACTTCCTAAATAATGGATCGGGCCTGGACTTGACTGATATCGTTGCGATTCGTCTAGACGTAGGGCCCGCAAACGGATCGTCGGAGGGTCGTATTGTGATTGACGATGTGATGCTCAGCAATGACCGCGCTGTCTATGATATGAGCGACAATGGCGACCCGCATATCAAGACCGTTAACGGTATCAATTATGATTTCCATGGTGCTGGTGAATATACGCTGCTTAGGGACGGTATGGATTACGAAATCCAAGTACGCCAAACCCCAGTTACTACAGCCAATCCTCTTGCCAATGGTTATACAGGCCTGAGCAGTTGTGTGGCCGTAAATACGGCCTTGGCAGCCCGTGTGGGGAATCACCGCATCAGTTACCAGCCTGATGGGCCGGTGCAGGAACAGGAAACCCGTATGCGGTTGCGTGTTGATGGTATCATACAGGACATTGAGGCTCTGGGCACTGTTAATCTTGGCGTTGGTGGTCGTGTCTCAAAGACTGCGAGTGGGAATGGGATTGAAGTGGACTTTCCAAATGGATCCGTAATGGTTGTCACTCTAGGCTGGTGGAGTGCACATAATATAGCCTATCTCAATATCAGCGTGCTTAATACGCCGGCAACTGAGGGAATAGCGGGGTTAATTGAACCCGGTCAGTGGCTGCCAAGCTTGTCTAACGGCACCTATCTAGGCCCAAAGCCGAGCAATTTATCGGATCGGTATAAGCAGCTCAACAAAACATTTTCAAAATTCTGGCGTGTAAGCAGCAAATCTAGCCTGTTTGATTACGCTCCCGGC
The DNA here is from genome assembly GCA_013141385.1 of Bacteroidales bacterium. Lineage (NCBI taxonomy): Bacteria > Pseudomonadati > Bacteroidota > Bacteroidia > Bacteroidales > Bacteroidales bacterium. The sequence goes on from JABFRB010000026.1 coordinate 104,476, forward strand.
ACCTCCACTGCGACCTTTACAATCGAGGGATGGCCTTTTGAGAATGCAACTTCCTGTAAACTTCCCGATATGAACATGGTCAAGCCTATTGAACGTAAGGAGGCCGAGCAGATCTGTAGTAGAATCATTGATCCGGATAACCGCAAGAACTGTGTAATGGATGTGGTTGTAACAGGAGAAATCGGATTTGCGAAAACTTATCTTCTGGCGCAAAAACTGGAGCTGGCCGGCACCAAAACCGAAATTTATCCGGCACGTAAAGTCACTAAAGAAGGCGATCCCGCCACCTTTGTTGCTGTCATCAAACGTACCCTCACCGGTCAACGGCTCACCTATGATGAAAAGAAACAGCGCGACGGGATAGGCAGTGTACAGTTCTACTTTAACGGCGAACCTATAGACAAACCGGTAATTATCAACAACTTTGGAGAAGCGAAGTGGACTAGCCCGAAACTCAAGGCTGGCAAATATAGGGTCAGTGCTAAATTCCTGCCGGTCAAAGGCGATGATAGCAATTTAGCCAGTCAAAGCTTAGAACTAGTGTACATAGTTCGAGGACACTAGGAATTTGGAACTTAGGTAAGTGACTAATTTAACGTCAGTTCGATATAAGAAACAATGTATTAACCTATATTTCAATTTTATTTGAATCAATGGAACCGAGCTTGCTAGTTCGATGAAGTAAAGAATGGAAGATACAAGCAAAAATCCAACCTCTTGATTTGACTTCGTCGAGTTCCGGTTGACTTCGTCGATCCCTGCGGGATTCGCTCCGGTTCCATTGTTCCATCCATAAATATTGTATTTGTAAATATTTGTTTATTATATTGTTAATGCGACTTCTTATATCGAACTCCCGTTTAACTAAGCTCCTTCGTTCCGCTTAGCATAACAGGGTGAAATTCCTCTCTTCATTCAAAGCCGAACCCACAAGTTTGATGAAGCAGATAAGATTTTACTTCAAGCTAAGGTTATATTATCGCAAAATGCGATTAGATGGTTTTTGGGTTTAAGCTGGTGTGTTTATATTGATATATTTATTCCTTGCTATCCGATGAAATTTTGAATGGCATCTGTTTTAGAATGTATATTCATTACAAAACTCTGTCAGGGTTCAAAACCCTGACAGAGTTAAACAAAGGATCTTCATTAACTAACTTGGCGAAAACTTGGCGTTCTTGGCGTGAACCCCGAGATTACCTCCTAGTATTGGAGTATCGCAAATTGCGATAGTTGGGATGCGGTGGCGTTTGGCCTATTTACCGCTGGGTTTTGTGTGTAGATAGGATTATCAATTGGAACTATAGGGCTAAAACTGACAAGAAAGGATGTCAAAAAAAGTTATTGAGGTGTTTATTTAAATACTATTATTAGATTTGCATTCTAACCATAGAACGCATGAAGTTTACAGGGGAAAACATAATAGAATTTTCAGGCAGGTTTAAAGACGACTTTTCGTGCTTGGAGT
>JABFRB010000027.1 GCA_013141385.1 Bacteroidales bacterium
TTACAACTAATTAGGTTTTTGATTAAATTATGCGTTACTTTGCAACGATTTTAGCATAAGATAGATCTGTGTAGTGAGTATATCTCTAGGAGCATTCCTTTTTTGAAGACATTCTTTCTAAGTTCACTAGTTTACGCTGAATAGTATTTACGCCAAAGAAACATTATCCCTTTGAACAGATGTGTGGTTAATGTTAGTATCAGCGGCATTAACCAATTTTTATAATGGAGAATAATGGATCACCTCAGAGGAGGCGACAACGGGTTTTTGATCATAAAAGCCCAGCAAGGAACAAATTTTCAAGCAACAAGAAGGGTAACACAAAATCTCTAAACCCTAATCTTTTTATTAAAAAGGCAGAGATGCAGGAAGAAAAAAAATATAAATCTTTGCAACTAATTCAGGACCTGCCAGTGAATCAACGGATTATTGCCAATCTACTTAAAAAGGGATATAAAACCCCAACCGAAATTCAGGATAAAACCATTGAGGCTTTGCTTAGCGGCAGAAATCTAATGGGTTTAGCACAAACTGGAACCGGAAAAACAGGAGCATTTCTAATCCCAATAATCAACAATTTACTCGATCAAAGGCCAATGTTTCAGGTGTTGATAGTATCGCCAACACGTGAGCTTGCCATGCAAATTGATAGCGAATTCAAGAGCATTGCCAATGGGTTAAATCTTAGTAGTACCTGCTTAATTGGAGGCACTAGCGTTCAACGTGATGTTAATAATTTAAGACGTCCAAGCCATATAATTATCGGAACACCCGGTCGTATTGCGGATATGGTTCGCCAGCGTGCGCTAAATCTACCTAAATTCAACATCCTAGTTTTAGATGAATTCGACAGGCTACTGGATATGGGATTTTCCATTGAGATACAAAAACTTGTTGATGGCATGAACAATCGCAAGCAAACAATCCTTTTCTCGGCTACCGAGGAAAAAGGTCAAAAGCAGCTAATCGCAAATCTGCTCGATAATCCATATGAGGTACGTGTTCGTGCAGAGAATGTAAGTGCGGATACTATTGATCAGGATATCGTTAGAGTTAAAGATGGTCAGAATAAAATGGATGTTCTGGTTAGCATGGTACGCGATAAATCGTTTGAGAAGGTTCTGGTTTTTGCCGAAACAAAACGTTGGGTTACCCGTATTTGCCGAGATTTACGCAGTGCTGGTATTAAGGCGGATGAGATTCATGGCAACAAATCGCAGAATTACAGGATAAATGCTCTTGATTCCTTTAAGAATAAGAAGATACAGGTTTTGGTTGCAACGGATGTTGCAGCAAGAGGGCTCGATATTTCCAATGTTTCGCATGTTATAAATTATCAACAACCAAAGAATATGGATAGCTATATCCATAGGATTGGACGAACCGGAAGAGCCGGTGAGAGCGGAAAAGCATTTACATTTATTAACTAATAGTATAAGAGTATGGCAGGACCAAACAATCGCTATATCAAAAAGCAGAAGGCTGAGAAGCGGGTTAAGAAAAGACAGGAGAAAGATCAAAAGAAGATCGTGAGAAAAGAGAATTCCGCAGGCGGTAGCTTCGAGAATATGATTGCCTACGTGGATAAGTTCGGTAATATTACCTCCGAGCGTCCAGTTGAGGATAATAATCGTGACGAGGAAGAGTCTAATAATGGGGGTGATAGGTAGGATTTAATTTACCTCCCCTGCCCCTCCTTAAAAAAGGAGGGGATGTACGCCAACAATTTTTTTCAGGCTTTAATTTACAATAGACCATTGTGAACTAGACGAGGTCATCCAAAAGGACAAAAAACGTTCACGCAAAGGGCGCAAAGAAAAAACAACGCTAAGATCGCAAAGTAGTGAATTATATTTCTTGCGATCTTTGCGAAAACCTTTGCGATCTTTGCGTTAAATAATCTTTTACATTATCGCAAAATGCGATATAAATAAAAATCCTTTAGGATTGTTCTCAAATTATTGGGGCTGTCTGAAAAGATTAAAAAAGAAAAAACGCAAAGACAGCAAAGAACTAAATCTCTGCGGCCTTTGCGAAATTCTTTGCGCTCTTGGCGCTAACTCCTCTTCTTACATTATCGCAAAATGCGATATATATAAAAATCCTTTAGGATTGTTCTTAAAAATTTTAAACGCAAAGATGCCAAGATAAAAAACGCAAAGGCCACAAAGTAATGATTACATTCTTTGCGGCCTTTGCGAAATCTTTTGCGCTCTTGGCGTTAAACTCTCTATCGCAAAATGCGATATATATAAAAATATATTTTAACGTTAGCTCGATGTAAGGTGTCATCCTAAGCGAAGCAAAGGAAATAATTATCTAAATTCCAGATGCTTCACTCCGTTCAGCATGACAAAGTAATAATCTAATGGTAAACTGAGAATCAATATATTATACTTACATAGAGCTCACGTTATTTCAACTTTTCGATTATTCCTTTTACGCAGTTTACCTTTTCATCCAACATTGCCTTGGTTTTGGCTTCGGCAATGAATCGTAGGTATGGTTCGGTGTTGGATGGACGAATGTTGAACCACCAGTCGGGGAACTCAACACGGTAGCCATCAAAATCGAATGATGCGGTTGGTTTCTCTGCTCCTATGAAATGGTCACGAACGGCATCCATGGCTTCCTTTTTCTTCTCAATTTTGAAGTTGATTTCGCCAGAGTTGGCGTAAGTTTCAATCTTACCAATTAGCTGCGATACGGAAATTCCTTTGGCTTTCATCTTGCTAACTACGTTTAGGATTAGCATACATGCAAGAAGACCTGAATCGGAGAAGTAGAAATCACGGAAGTAGTAATGTCCGGCAAGTTCGCCTCCATAGATTCCGTTAATCTCACGTAACTTTGGTGCGGCAAATGCACGTCCCACACGCCAGGTTTGCATTGTTCCGCCGAGGTTGGCAAGGTATTCGCCTACGGCTTTGGATGTTCTTATATCCTGAAGCACCAAGCCTTTCTGATTCTTCTCTTCCAAGAAGTAGTGACCAAGCACGGCAATCATAAGGTCGGGGGAGATAAAGCGGGAGTTCTCATCAACAAACATAACCCTGTCGGCATCGCCATCAAATACGATTCCAATATCGCATTTGTTGTCTTTAACCAGTTTCTGTAGGTCGACAATGTTCTCGGGAACAAGAGGGTTTGCCTCGTGGTTAGGGAAAGTTCCATCCAAATCATCGTAGATATAAACTGGGGTGTTGCCAAGTATATCCTTGATTAGAAGGGCAGCCATTCCGTTTGAGCAGTCGATACCAATTTTGAGGTTGGAGTAGTTGCCTAGATATTGTTTTAGATATTTAAGATACTCGTCCTTTACATCAAAATCGATAATCTTGCCCTTTTTGGCAACGGGGGTAACCTTATCGTTTTTAACTCTTGTTTCAATCTCTTTTAGGCCTGTATCGTAACCAACGGGTAGGGCGTTTTCACGAGATACTTTCATGCCGTTGTACTCACGTGGGTTGTGTGATGCGGTGATCTGAACGGATGCGTTGAAGCCATTCTTTGCCGTAGCAAAGTAAACCATTGGTGTGGTTGCCAAGCCGAGGTTGTAAACATCGGCACCAGCATCGGTTATGCCTTTGGTTAGGTAGTCGTATATTTCATCGGATGATACACGTGCATCGCGACCAACGAGTACTTTGTTGGTTTTTAGAAGATCGACCAGAAAGAATCCGATTTTGTAGGCATCGTCCTTATTAAAATCCTTGTTGTAAATTCCACGGATATCGTATGCATGAAAAGCTCCCATAGTATCAGTTTTTAAGCAGTTATGATTTAACGGTTTAATAATTCAATGTTGTTTAGCTAAGGAGATTCCGCAACAAGTGCGGAATGACAAGGGGGTGGGTGCACCATTCTTACTGTCATTCCTGCGAATGCAGGAATCCCTAACCTAATAGAAATGTATTCTTAACTAAACGACATTGTTTAATATTCGGTAAAAATAATAATTGGTTTAGTTTGATAGATATATTTAATGGAAAATTCTTGGTATTTGGAATATAAATCCATAAAACCAATAGATGAGTGTTGGTTTTATCTGATTATTGAATGGATTGCGTTAAAAAATAATTAAGGGTTGTTCTATTTACCTCCCCTACCCCTCCTAAAATAGGAGGGGAAACGCATCGGCATTGCGTTTGCGTGTATTTGTAGATTTTAGGGTTGATGTTTTAGGGTTTTAAATGGACGATTGTTGCTTGAATTTCCCCCTTGTTTTAAGGGGGAACACAAGGGGGTTGATACGTGTCTGGGTTAATGATTGCCATTTCCGAACTCTCGATCTCCATTCCCGAGTTCTAGACTCTTTCGGGTCTATCGACGCCGAAAGGTCTTGCTTTGTGGGAATACCTGATGGGGTTTCAAAGAACCTATAAGCGTTTATAAACAATACCGTTACATAGAAACTATTTCGGTGCGCTGCACCTTAATTCGCTTTCTATTCTTCTTTCTACAAATATTTTGCTGCGATGCAGCTGGTAAAAGGGGATTTGTTGATTTATGATTCTAATGCGTTGTCCATTTTGGGAGTCTGGTGTTTGTTTTTTATTGGTGCAGAGCACCTCAATATTTGTAGAAACATCCATAACAGCAAATTTTGAGGTGCGGAACACCGTAATATTATATTAATCGATGTTTGCCGAGTATATATTCGGTGCATTACACCTTAAATTACATGTTGATCTTCTTCTCTTTTTGAACAGATTCCATTTCCGAGTTCTTGATCTCCATTTCCAAACTCTCGATCTCCATTTCCGAGCTCTTGATCGGCATTTCCGAACTCTCGATCGGCATTTCTTGATTCTTGATCGATATTTCCAGATTCTCGATCGGCATTTCCAACCTAATTTCTGACATTGCGGCAGTCTCGATGAGCATTTCTTGACTCTCGATCACCATTTCCGAGTTCTTGATCGACATTTCCGAACTCTCGATTGGCATTTCCGAACTCATTTCTGACATTGCGGCAGTCTCGATGAGCATTTCCGATACCTCAGAGAGCATTTCCAATTTCTTGGCGGATGTTTTTACCACAAAGGGCTCTAAGGATTTCACAAAGTAACACAAAGTTTTTCTCTGCGTTACTCTGCGTGGTCTCTGCGAACTTAGCGGTTAACCCTTATCCTCCTTCTTCAAAAACGGTTTGGGTACTTGCGGTAAGCCCAGCCACTGGGCAATATCGTTATAGCCTTTGGCGATGTCTTGGGCAATGCTTACGCCTTGCTTAACTCCACTAATTGATTTATGGAGTTTGGATTCCTCATCTCCTAAATCCTGAACAAAGCGTTTTAACCTATTCGCAATGCCCGTTTCTTTTACCTCATCCTCGTTTTTGCAATTCTTTGACTCTTTAAGTGCTTTGGATAAATTCTTTAATTGACTGGACTCTTCGTCTGCTCCTTTCTCTAAAAGCATTTGAGCCAATTCGTTCAAATTGCCCTGTAATCCGATGTTGCAATTATGGAAATTAAAGGTATTGTGAACGGATTGATCAGTAAATAGATTACCAGTCCCATTCAGTAACGTTTGTGCGGTAATATTGTAATTATTAACGGTGTAATTTAAATTTATATGCTGCCCAGTAACATCCTCGAAATATGGAACATTATTTCTTAAGTGGCTTAATATCTTAGTATCGGGCAACCATAAAGGATTCCTTTTCTCAATCTCATCGGGTATTTGCCCAAACCGTTCAACCCTGTATTGTAACTCAGGCTTGTTACTCTTATAGCTATTAAAAATATCGTTTAATGTTTCTCTTAGGATGCTTAGGTATTCCGTTTTTATTTTTCCCGTAACAGATACGCTTATAGTTCTGTCCTCCTCACGTACCAGAGCAGTACTTCCCTTGCCATCCTCAAGAACAACGCCGTAACGCCATACAATATATTTACTTCCTACTTTTTTTATCTCCTGATTATGCCTTACTATAAAGCGCGATATGGTATTGGGTGGTAGCGGTTGCTCGGCTTTGTAGCGAAGCATCAGGCTTTCGCCGATTGAGAAAACGGGTAAGTTAACTGGGCGATCCTCCCCCAGTAGATGGGGTATTATAAGACATCTGCCCTTGCTGATTTTGTATGCCAGTTCGTAACGTTCCATCAGCCTAAAGAAGAATTCGTACTTCTCCTTAGGGTAGCGGATAGAATCAACCTCATTCTCAAAAACCTTAGAGAACTCATCAATGCTTAACTGGTGCTTGCGCTCGTTGCTCACCCAGTTAACAATCTTATAAACCCCATTGCTTATCCACTCGGGATTAAGAACTAAGGTATTAAACTCCCCCATATCCTTATACCAAAGGCTTATACCAAGTGCATCTAAATCATTTAGTAAACCATCAACATTATCAATACCGTTCCTCTCGGCAATTCTACAAAACTCCTCCTTGGTAATATGTTCCTCACACTTCTTATGATCTCCTTTAATAAAGCGTTCCTCCAACTCTTTCTTAACCCTATAGTAGTTGGATGGTATTAGCTGCTTATCCCATGAGGGGTTATTGCGTATATAGTCCGTCACAATCTCCCTAAACTTCCTCAGTTCATCCATGTCATCCTGAATTGAGAATGTATAGAGACCCTCAATTGAGTATTGCTCCTTTAGCCTATTAATTGGAATATCTACTTGATGCTGATCTCGCTTATTTACCAGTATAATTGCCTTTGAGTTTCCACCAAAATTCTTCATATGGTCTAGCCAGTACTCAAGCCTGTTGCGTTCCTCTGTGCGCCCATCGTACACGATTATGTAAAGGCATCGCTCCGATAGGAAAAACTGGTGCACAGCGTGGGTAACGGTATGCCCTGCAAAATCCCAGATATGCACATTAATATTCTCCTTTTCCAACCTCCATATAGTCTTATCTACACCAGCAGTACTCTCATTATCTGTAGCCATTGGAGCATTTGGGTTTATTAATCTTCTTGCCAAACATGTTTTTCCTGCACCCTTCTCACCCAATACTATTATACGAGCCTCATTTAGCCTCTCAGCTCCTTTCTCCAACTGTTCCAAATATCTCCCAACCTCAGCAGCACCTTTCTTAAGTATCTCTGTAGGAACATTTATTCTTTCTTCAACACCCTCCCTTGCTGCCTCAATCCCATTGCTAAATATATTGCTGTACAACTTAAGCCAGTATCCACATCCCTCTGTCTCAAGCGCATTCTGGAAGTTAACCCAAAGCGTACCGTACACGGCTATGCTCATGCCCCCCTCCCCTCTCTTACTCCTTATCAATTCAATATCTTCTAAAATAATATCCTTTAAATCTATTTCTAAGGCATCGGCGGCGGCGTAAGCATAGGTGGCGGCTCTGGCAGCATAGGCGACGTAGGCATAGTCGGCGTTGTAGGCGTAAGCGTAGGCGTAGGAGGAGGCGGAGGATACAGAAGCGGAGGCACATGAGGAGGCGGAGGCGGCAGCGGCAGCAGAGGCAGCGTCCTCAGCGGCAGCGGAGGCATTTATATTAGCATCCAAGGCATGAAAAATGGAATAAAGGTATTTTTGCCGATCCTTCTTTTCCCAAAAATCAAAATTACCTTCAACTCCTAAAAAAGGTAAAGCACGCACGGCACAACGCCAAGCGAAATGTAATACATCCTCCCTATCTAATTTTCGCAATTCTTTTTTAACTTTTTCTCTAAAAACTTCTGTATCCATGATTGATATTATATAAATTTTTAAATAAACTCAACATATAAACTTGTTCCATTAACCCAAATTACATGTTGTGTACGTAATTGGTTAAGGAACTTGTATTTCAAAGATAGAAAAATATTGTGGGAATTGGGGGATTAAAATATAATTAACCCCAACCCCTTAAAATAAGGGGCTATAACAGGGTTGCGGTGGTGGGTATGGGTTTCTTTTTTAGGGAGAGTGGGTGAGGTGAATTTAATATCAAAATACCATAACTCCACCCTTTAATACCATCAATCATAACAAACCCAGTACACAGTTATTCCCCCTTTAGGGGACTGGGGGTATTTCTTGTTGTATATAAAACCCCAACCCCTTAAAATAAGGGGCTATAACAGGGTTGGGTGGCGGGTTTGGGTTTCGCATTTGGGAATGTTTCTATTTATTTTTCTCCAGAAGGTAAATCAACCTACAATAATCTGTTTGCCCTCCTTTTTAAGGAGGGTTGGGAGGTTAATTTCTTGTGGCATACAACCCCAACCCCTTAAAATAAGGGGCTATAACAGGGTTGGGTGGTGGGTTTGGGTTTCGCATTTGGGAATGTTTCTATTTATTTTTCTCCAGAAGGTAAATCAACCTACAATAATCTGTTTGCCCTCCTTTTTAAGGAGGGTTGGGAGGTTAATTTCTTGTGGCATATAACCCCAACCCCTTAAAATAAGGGGCTATAACAGGGTTGCGGTGGTGGGTTTGGGTTTCTCTTTTAGGAGAGAGTTAGTGAGATGAATTTAATATCAAAATACTACAGAACGTCTCTTTAATATCAACAATCATAACAAACCCAGTACACAGCTATACCCCCTTAGGGGGCTGGGGGTTATTTTCTATACCTGCTTTTCAAAATCACCCTTTAGCCGTTGCATATGCCCTGCCCGTAAATCTGGAGGTACTATTTGCAACATAATATCGCAAATTGCGATAATGGGTGCATTAGTAACCTCCCCTGCCCCTCCTGAAATAGGAGGGGATACTCCAAGTAACCAAGTTCAAAGGAATTGGGGTTAAACACCTGCACTTACCACTTTTCTCTTTTTGCTTTTCACTTGCCACTTTTCTCTTTCCTCTTTCCTCTTTTTGCTTTTCACTTTTCACTTTTCTCTTTCCTCTTTCCTCTTTTTGCTTTTCACTTTTCACTTTTCACTTTTCACTGTCAACTTCCTTTATTCACCCATCTATGGTATAATTCCCCCCTTTTTCGTTCTTTTGTATCCTCAAACAAACTATCAATGGATATAGTTAACGTCAATAAACACATCGATCTTATTTCGAAGGAGCTTTCAATCAGCTCACGCCAGGTGGCTAACACGGTTAATCTGCTCGATGAGGGTGCTACAATCCCCTTTATTAGCCGATATCGTAAGGAGCACACTGGGAATCTGGATGAGGTTCAGGTTACATCGATTAGGGATCTGTCGGTTAAGTACACCGAGCTAGATAAGAGGAAGGAAACTATCCTTAATACCATCGAGGAGCAGGGGAAACTTACCGAGGAGCTAAAGAAGAGGATTATTGAGTGCTACGATCCCACTGAGCTGGAGGATATCTACCTACCATATAAACCCAAGCGCAGAACTAAGGCTACAATTGCCAAGGAGAAAGGGCTTGAGCCCTTAGCCGCCCTAATAATGAGGCAGCAGGATAGGGATATAATTGGCAAAGCCGAAAAGTTCCTTAACGATCAGGTTGCCGATGTTGAAGAAGCGTTACAGGGCGCAAGGGATATTATCGCCGAGTGGGTTAGCGAGGATCAGAAGGCAAGGAATGTGGTTAGGCGACATTTTAAACGGAGCGCAGTAATCCGCTCAAAGGTTGTGAAGAATAAAGAGGCTGATGGGGTAAAATACACCGATTATTTCGGTTTCGAGGAGGAGGTTCGTAGGTGTGCATCGCATCGGTTTTTAGCCATGCGCCGTGGTCAGGAAGAGGGATTCCTAAAGGTTAGTATCACCCCAAACAACGATGATGCAATTGAGGAGCTGGAACGATTCCTTGTTAAGGGTTCGGGCGAACCCCAAAAGCACGTTGCTATGGCGGTACAGGATAGCTACAAAAGACTAATAGAACCTTCTATTGAGAATGAATTCACCTCTGAATTAAAGGAGAAGGCCGATGAGGAGGCCATCAGGGTGTTTGCCGAGAATCTTCGCCAGCTACTACTATCCCCACCACTTGGCCCACAGATGGTGCTAGCTCTCGACCCCGGTTACAAAAGCGGGTGTAAGCTGGTTTGTATCGATAAGCAGGGAAATCTCCTGCACAACGAGACCATCTACCCTCACCCACCCCAAAGCGAATCGGGTAAGGCGATGAGTAAGGTATCAAATTTGGTAGATACTTTTAAGATTGATGCTATTGCCATTGGTAACGGCACTGCAAGTCGCGAAACTGAGAGCTTTGTAAAGCATATCAGATTTAATAGGGATGTTCGGGTGTACGTGGTAAGCGAGGATGGAGCATCGATATATTCCGCATCGTCCGTGGCACGTGAGGAGTTTCCTGAATTTGATGTAACCGTTCGTGGGGCTGTTTCTATTGGTCGTAGGTTGCTGGATCCTCTGGCGGAATTGGTTAAAATCGATCCTAAATCGATTGGCGTTGGGCAGTATCAGCACGATGTTGATCAAACCAAGCTAAAATCGGGTCTCGATCAGGTTGTTGAGAGCTGCGTAAACCATGTTGGCGTTAATATAAATACTGCAAGCAAGCATCTTCTCACCTATGTATCGGGATTAGGTCCTCAATTGGCTAAGAATATTGTTGAGTATCGGAAAGCAGGCGGAGCGTTTCAGAGCAGGAATGAGCTTAAAAAGATACCCCGTTTAGGCGATAAGGCATTTGAGCAATGCGCAGGATTTCTTAGAATTCCCGAGGCAAAAAATCCTTTGGATAATAGCGCAGTTCACCCCGAGAGCTACCATGTTGTTGAGAAAATGGCAAAGGATAATGGTTGCGAGGTTATTGATCTTCTTAAAGATGAGTCGATACGAAGCAAAATCAAACTCGAAAAGTATGTAACCGATAAGATTGGGCTTCCTACGTTGAATGATATCATGCAAGAGCTTTCCAAACCCGGACGCGATCCTCGTAAAACCATAAAGGTTTTTGAATTTGCCGAAGGGATTTATAAGATAAATGATTTAGTACCGGGAATGGTACTCCCAGGAATTGTAACCAACATTACAAACTTTGGGGCTTTTGTTGATGTTGGGGTAAAGCAGGATGGCCTTGTGCATATCTCGCAGCTAGCCGATAGATTCATCTCCAACCCCAACGATGTGGTAAAATTGCATCAACATGTAAAGGTAAAAGTAACCGAGGTAGATGTTGCACGGAAAAGAATTCAGCTGAGCATGAAGGAGGTGGAGCAAGGGTAGTGGAAGAATGGAATGGTGGAACTGGAGCGAAGCGGAACTCAACGAAGTTAATAATGGAGTGATGGAGTAGAGGGATCATAAAACCATATTTATAAAGAAGATATCCTAAATCTCTGTGTCACTTTGCGCCTTCTCTGTGGATCTTCGTGTAACAATCTTTTAGTACATTACACAGAGTGGCACAGAGAAGCCACAGAGAGACACAAAGAATCTAGTTAATTTATTTCAAAACAGGAATGATAGAACTCAAGTTCCTTAAAACGAAATACGGTAAAGAGCTTCTGATCGATTGTCTGAAAATATCGGAGACCGAAGATTTTTTGGTGAACAGAAGACCTTCGGTAATGCTTTTCTACGAAATATACTTTATTACCAAAGGCAGTGGAACATTTATAATTGAAGATACTACAATTCCATACCAAAAGGGAACTATCATATTCATTCCGCCTAACAGGAGAAGGGAATGGAATATCGAGAGTGAAACCGATGCCTACTGCATTCTTTTCGAGGAGGAGTTTATTGGTCAGTTTTTTAATGATAACCTATTTGTTTATCGCTTTCGGTACTTTTATAGCTATAGCACCACCTATTACTTAGCAACAACTCCTGCTGAGTTTGAATCTTACCTAGAAAAGGTTGTCGAGATAAAAACTGAAATAGGCAATCTGCTTAGCGATAGCGAACACCTTTTACGGTCGATATTGTATTATTTGCTTATAATCCTTAACAGGAGATACATTGAACAGCATCAAATTAAAGGAGAACTTTTTCAGAATATCGAGGTGCTTAAATTCATCCAGCTAATCGATAAGAACTTTAAGGAGAAACATCTTGTAGAGGATTACACCCAAATGCTTGGCATTAGCAAAACGTATTTGAACAAGAAACTAAAACCGCTTGGCACAACCGCGTCCGATTTGATAAAGGCAAGACTCCTTAGAGAAGCAAAAAAAGATTTGCACTACACAAACCTATCAATATCAGAGATAGCCTACAACCTGAACTTCTCCGAGCCAGCAAACTTTATCCGCTTTTTCAAAAAATCGACCTCTATAACCCCTAATCAATATCGATTAGAGTTTTCAAAATGACAATAATAAAATCATTTTGATTTAAACAAAGTCCTCCCCTCTCCCTTTCTTTGTAAGAAAAAACTCGGCCATGAATAGTAGTGATTTATCGTCAAGATTGAAGCAATATGCAATTGATAATGGAATAGATTTAATAGGGATAACATCTGCCAAACCATTTATCACGCAAAGAAAAAAGGAGGCATTTGTCGATCCAAAAGATTATCTAAAAGATGCTAAAGCAGTTATTGTAACAGGCTTTCACATCAACGAAAGCAGCAGGCCAACCTCAAGCAATTCCAACACCCCAAAAGGCCGATACAACGCCTATGATGTTAAAGCATTTATGCCCATGGAGAATCATCATATTAAAACCATTAGTAATTTCTTAGGGAATGAGGGCTATTTGGTAGAAACCAACAAGAACTACAAATTACCCGATAAGATGACCGCCGTGCGTGCTGGTTTAGGAAAATACGGCAAGAATTCATTAGTCATAACTCCAGAATATGGATCGTTTATAATGTTTGTGACGATGGTTACGAATGCACCATTGGGTTATGAAGATTTTCCGCTAAACGAAACCGACTGTGGCAAATGCGAAATATGTATAAAATCTTGCCCCACGGGTGCAATATATGCGCCGTTCAAAATAAACAGGAATTTATGTATTACTGGTTGGCTTTGGGGCGATTTTGTCCCTGTACACCTGAGAGAAAAACAGGAGAATCGGCTTTTCGGTTGCGGTGAGTGCGTGAAAGCCTGTCCAAAAAACAGAAAACTTAAACCTAGGGAAGAATACCCAGCCAAACTTGAAGATATAAGCGATAGTCCAGAACTAATTCCGCTATTAACGGCAGACAAGGAGTACTACAAAAAAACTATCGCCTCGTTTCCGCTTTGCGCTGGCGAAGAGGCAATTCTTGGGAATGCAATTATTGCGCTAGGAAATATTGGCGATGAAACATCCGTTCCTGAACTGGGGCATACAATCACTCACCAAAACCCTAAAATTAGAGCATACTCTGCATGGAGTCTCGGGAAAATAGGCAGGATAGAATCGATAAATATTCTGAAAAACGCCCTAGATAAGGAGGATGATAGCAACGTAATTAGCGAGATACATTGCGCATTGGAGAATATTTCAAAGGATTAGGCTTGCCTGATATGGCTACAAAAACGCTGTCAGGGTTTTGAACCCTGACAGCGTTCTAATGTGGTATAATCTACACAAACAGAATGGAGTACTGGAAAAAACGAGTTAAGAAAAATTCCGTTGTTCCAATACTCCATTTAATTATATATTGTTGCTTTGGCATACTGAACTTAGTGAAATCCATAGGATTCGCCGAAGACAACCATCTGAATTTTAAATAATTAGATCCTTCGCTTCGCTCAGAATGACAAAGGTCTCATATTACAATTCATCATTATTAATGAAATGGGTTGAGATCTTCAGTTCAAACTGTTTCGTGTCATGCTGAACGGAGTGAAGCATTTACCATTTAGATAAATAGTTCCTTCGCTTCGCTCAGAATGACACCTTACATCTAACTGATGTTCCTTATGATTTTGATACTTGTCCGTCGAAAAGCCTAATTATCCTATGAGCTACCTCGGCATGTGATGGGGAGTGGGTTACCATAACTATTGTGGAACCTTCTTTATTCAACTCTTTCAATATATTCATAACCTCTTCGCCATTCTTTGAATCGAGATTACCAGTTGGCTCGTCGGCAAGAATTACTTTAGGGCTGGTTACCAACGCTCTGGATACTGCAACACGCTGTTGTTGACCTCCAGATAGCTGTAATGGGAAATGGTCTTTACGATGAACAACATCCATTCTCGTTAATATTTCCATAACCCTTTTCTTAGTTTCGGCTGGGTTTACATTCATATATAGCAATGGTAGCTCAACATTCTCGTAAACGGTTAATTCATCAATCAAATTAAAACTTTGAAAGATAAAACCAATGTTGCCTTTTCTAAAATTTGCTCTCTTTTTTTCATTCAATTTAGAGACTTCAGTCCCGTTAAAATTATATGAACCTTCGGTTGGAGCATCCAATAATCCTAAAATATTTAGCAAAGTAGATTTTCCACATCCCGAAGGGCCCATTATTGCAACAAATTCGCCTTCTTTGATATCAATATCTACCTCATTTAAAGCAAATGTTTCCATTTCACCTGTTGTGAAAACCTTTGTCAATTTTTGTGTTTTAATCATAATATTTGAATTTTGATTTAATAATTACAACCATGCTATTTATACTGGGCTTGCTTGTTATTAACTAATTTTATCTAAAACCTTATTAGATAAAAGAAATTCTCCTACTGTCACACCTTTTGAATCAATAAGATTAAAGTGATGACAATCTAAATTAAACACTTCAATATTCGAAGCAATTAAATCAATATTATTTGATTTAAGAGACTTGTAATGATCATGCATTAACCTAGAAATCTCAGTATTCATGCTAGGATTCGCTTGAGTAGCCTTAAACAGGATTACGTTTGAGTATTTTATGCGATTACTTATGGATGAGTCTGCTATCTTAGCCTCAGCCTCCGAGGCTGATTTTACTTTTTCAAAGTAATCTGCTCCGAATTTTTCTATCATATAACTCTCATCTTGTTTTATAGCATCTTCAGTATTTACTTGAATACCACTAATTAACTTCCTAGTATTTTCATCCCTTAAATAGGTATCCAATAGAATTACATTGATGCTTTTAAAACCTTTTGTTTCAAGAATTCCTGCCATTTCCAAGGCAATCTGCCCGCCGAGAGACCATCCTAACAGGTTAACGGTTTCCTTAAACGAGTATCTTTTCTCGTATTCTGATAGATAATGATTTGCAAGTTTGTTTAAGGAATCTATCTTCTTTTTATTGTGAATATTATAATTATCTATTCCAATACAGTTATATTTTGAAGATAGCATTTCGGTTAAGTGCTGGTACATTTCGGAACCAGCTCTACCGGGTGAGATAAAAATCATGTCCTCTAAATCTGGGTTGTAATTTTGATTGTATGGTTTAACCAGTTCGAAATTGACTTCTTGAGCAGCCAATAGCTTATCAATGGATTTAAGTCTAAATACATCGGCTACTCTTATATCATAACCCAAGACTTTGCTCATCCTGTGCGATATCTGGATAGCTAGGATGGAGTTGCCACCAATGCTGAAGAACTCGTCAGTAACACCAACTCGTTGAGTACCCAGCACCTCTGCCCATACACGGCAGAGTTCGATTTCCTGCTCTGTAACTGGGGCTACATAAGTTTCGGTTGCCATAGCACCTAGATCTGGATCTGGCAGAGCCCGACGATCCAATTTGCCGTTAAGATTCATCGGGAAGGAGTCCATAGCAATAAGAATGGCAGGCACCATATGCTCTGGGAGAACACCAGCGAGGGTACTTCGGATGTCTGTCTGGGGTAAAGTGACCCCTGATTCCAACACATAGTAGCCGACTATATACTTATCGCTACCCGCACCGGTACGTCGCTCACGTACTAAGACACAGGCTTGCTTAACGCCAGCAATTCGGGTTAGCGCATTCTCTATCTCCCCAAGTTCAATCCGGAAGCCACGAATCTTAACCTGATCATCATTTCGTCCGAAGAATTCTATGCTCCCGTCCGAGAGCCAGCGAACCTGATCTCCTGTTTTATAAAGGGTTTGTCCTCGTAGCCCAGAAATAGTGTTGGTAAGGAAGGCACGTCGGGTTTTCTCCTCATCGTTGAGATAACCCACAGATACACCATCTCCAGCAATGTAGAGCTCCCCTGGAATGCCTTCGGGGCAGAGGTTCTTGCTGCGGTCTAGGACAACTAGGGAGAGGTTGGCGATGGGTTCCCCGATCGGGATACTGCCTAGGGTCTGATAATAAGCAAGTTTATCTCTGTCGATCTCGTGAACGGCAGACATGATGGTAGCCTCGGTAGGGCCGTACATGTTGAAGATACGACACTCCGGGTTAACATGCTCGATGTAGCGGAGGACGGTGTCAACACCCAGCTTCTCAGCCCCAGGGATGAGCATCCGCAAATTATCCAGTCGCTTCCCGGGTTGAAGTATCGAACTGAACCACGAGGGCGTACCGTGAACAACGGTAATTCCATTGTTCTCTAAATAATCATACACCCGTGTTGGGTCGAGGAGTAGATCCTTTGGAACAGTATATAGGCTAGTACCGCTGGTGAGGGCAATGAAGATCTCCCATACAGACCAGTCGAAGTAGTAGGATAGATTCTGGAGAACCCGGTCATCGGGGCGAAGCCTCATAACCTCGTAACCCCAATGCATTAATGGGCAGAAGTTTCTATGGCTAATACGAACGCCTTTGGGATTTCCCGTCGAACCAGAGGTGTAGATGACATAGGCGAGGCCATCAGGCTGGCTGTATATCGGTAGCCCAGCATCGTCCTCATCTTTATAAAGTGATTCGGTAAGGTCGGCATAAACAATCTTATCACTAGGTAACTCCGTACGTCGTGTGCCCCCGTGCTGAGCCACTATGAGTTCAGTCTGGGTGTCGCCCAGAATGTAATCAACACGCTCTTGTGGGTAGTTAGGATCCATTGGAACATAAGCTCCACCAGCTTTAAGAGCGCCCAGAATACCAATAATCATCTCAACACTACGGTCTAGGCTCAAGGCAATCATAACACCACTAGGGAGTGGTTGACCTATTCGCTCCTGATAGAGAGTTCGGATTCGGCGAGCTAGTTGGTTGCTCTTTCTATCGAGTTCATCGTAGGTGAGTCGGTGATTTTCTCCCACTAGGGCAATGCCATCTGGGGTTCGTTTTACCTGCTCGCCAAAAAGTTGGGGTATTGTCTTTTCATTTGGATATTCATGATCTGGACGATTCCACTTGTATAGTATCTGCTCTCGTTCGGCATCATCTATGAGGCTGATTTGCCCATAGGGCATATCGGGGGACTCTAGAAGTCGGGAGAGAAGGAGTTTATATCTCGTGATAAGTCGCTCTATCGTAGCGCTACTAAAAAGGCTGGTAGCGTAACTGAACTGACCCCGAAGTTCTTCTTGGCTGTCGTCGATGAAGATGGATAGGTCGAACTTCTCGATCTCGTAGGCACCACCTAGATGGAATGGGACAAGGTAATCCTGTTCATCTCCCTGATCCTCTTTAGCACTACCAAAGCTCTGCACGCTGAACATAACCTGATAAACAGGGTTGCGGGAGAGGTCGCGGGTTACTCCCAGCTCTTCAACCAGCCGTTCGAAGGGGAGATCCTGATGCTGCTGCGCCTCTATCTGTTCCTTCTGAACCTGATTAATCAGGGTATCATAATTCTGGTCAACATTTAATAGAATCCGGTTGGCCTGAGTATTAACGAAGAAGCCTATTAGCCCTTCGGTTTGCTGGTGATGTCGGTTAGCCATAGGGCTGCCGATAACGATGTCGTCCTGCCCCGAATACTTACCGAGTAGAATACTCAAACTGCTAAGCATGGCGCTGTAAAGGGTGGCACCGTGCCGCTGAGCCAAAGCACGCAACTGCCGACTGGCATCGACCCCAAGGGTAAAGCCTTGAGAAGCCCCTCGGTAATCAACTTCGCCCGGTCTGACGAAATCGGTAGGTAATTCCAAATTTTGAAAACCGCTGAGTTTTCCTTTCCAATATGACAACTGACGATTCAGAGTCTCCCCGCTGAGGTAATCACGTTGCCAAACAGCAAAATCCTTGTACTGTATTTCTAATTCGGGAATACGGAACATATCGTCACCCCTGAGGTAGGCGCTGTAGTAGTTGGACAACTCACGCTGGAATATGCCCATCGACCAGCCGTCGCTAGCAATGTGATGAGTGTTGATGAGTAATAGTTTACTGTGCTGCGAGTCACTTAGCTGCACATCGTAAATGGTCACACGAATTGGATACTCACGTCCTAAATTGAATGGGCGATTAATATCTTTTCTTAGTATGGCTTTGTAGTCTGCACCAGCAGGCACTTTCACTTCTTCAATAGGCAGCGGAGTATCGTGTACAACCTGCACACCACGTCCCTGGCCATCAGGTTGTTCTATTGTACTCCGTAGCACCTCATGTCGGGAAACGACAGCCCTTAAGGCGCGCTTCAAAACATCACAATCAGCACCCTCTCCTAACTCAAACAGGGCGGGGATGTGGTAAGCGCTGCTCCCCTCCTCATATTGCTCGATAAACCATAGACGCTCCTGTGCAAATGACAGATCCGCACGGTTGCCATTCACCCGAGGGATGATGGCCTGAACGCCATCTGTGTCCTGTCCCAAGAGTTGAGCGATTGTTCGATATCGGAAAATATCAGCAACCTTAACATCACGCCCTAATGCCCGACTCATGCGGTGCGAAGCCTGAATAGCCAAAATGGAATTGCCTCCAAGTGAAAAGAATTCATCGGTAACACCAACACGTTCAATTCCTAGAATATCTGCCCAAACCTGACTCACTTCTACTTCCTGCTTTGTAGTTGGAGCAACGTAAGTCTCAACTGCTACAGCCCCCAAGTCTGGGTTTGGTAAAGCACGTCTATCCAACTTGCCATTGAGGTTCATCGGGAAGAAATCCATAGCAATGAGGATACTTGGCACCATATGCTCTGGGAGAGAGGCAACAAGAGCTTCTCTAATCTCTGCCTGACCAATTGTAATTCCCTCTTCAAGAACATAATAACCCACCAAATATTTATCGCTGCCCGAACCAAGTTTACGCTCACGTACTAAAACACAGCCCTGTTTTATCCCAGCAATACGGGTTAAAGCGTTCTCTATCTCTCCAAGTTCAATACGGAATCCTCTAATCTTAACCTGATCATCGTTTCGTCCAAAGAATTCAATGCTACCTCCAGTGAGCCAGCGAACCTGATCTCCGGTCTTGTACAGGGTCTCGCCTCGCAATTCGGAAAGTGGGTTGGGGATGAAGGCTCGTCGGGTCTTCTCCTCATCGTTGAGATAGCCCTTGGATACGCCATCACCACAGATATAAAGTTCTCCTGGCACACCTACAGGGCAATGGTTCATATTTCGATCTAAAACCGCTAGAGATAGGTTGGCTATGGGTTCCCCGATCGGGATGCTGCCAAGGGTCTGGTAGTAGGCTAGTTTACTTCTGTCGATTTCATGAACCGCTGACATAATAGTAGCCTCCGTTGGGCCGTACATGTTAAAGATTCGACACTCAGGACTAACATGTTCAATGTAACGAAGGATAGTATCAACGCCCAACTTCTCTGCCCCAGGAATTAGCATCCGCAGGCTATCAAGTCGTTTTCCAGGCTGTAAAATGGAACTAAACCAAGAGGGAGTCCCATGGATAACTGTGATTTTGTTAGACTCTACAAAGTCATAAACTCTTACAGGATCGAGAAGGAACTCCTTGGATACCATGTAGAGGCTAGCCCCGCTGGTGAGGGCGATGAAGATCTCCCAAACAGACCAGTCGAAGTAGTAGGATAGGTTCTGGAGTACCCGATCATCAGGTTTCAACCTCATCACCTCATAGCCCCAATGCATTAGTGGGCAGAAGTTCCTATGGGTTATGCGAACACCTTTAGGGTTTCCAGTTGAACCAGAAGTATATATGATGTAGGCAAGATCAGGTGCCTGACTATACATTGGCAAACTGGAAACATCCTCCTCATGGTAGAGGGGTTCGGTGAGATCAGCATAAACGATTCGTTCATTTGGAAATTCAGCTCGTCGTGTTGCCGAACGATGACTAATAACCAGTTCAACTTTTGTATCGCCTAAGATATAATCAACACGCTCCTGAGGATACCCTGGATCCATAGGAACATAGGCTCCTCCAGCCTTGAGTACACCGAGGATTCCCACGATCATTTCCAAACTCCGCTCCATGCTCAGGGCGATTAGCGTGCTGGGGGCTAGCGGCTGACCGGTTCGTTGCTGGTATCGGGTGCGGATGTGCCGGGCGAGCTGGTTGCTCCGCTCGTCGAGCTGGCGGTAGGTCAGCTGCTGCTCATTGTAGACCAAGGCTATTCCCTCAGGGGTCCGGGCAACCTGCTCGCCGAAGAGTTGGGGGATTGTCTTCCCATTGGGGTACTCATGGTCTGGACGATTCCACTCACGAGTAATTTGGTTGAACTCGGCTTCACTAATTAGAGCAATTTTGCTATAAGCCTTATCAGAAGCTTCTAGGAGTCGGGCGAGGAGACGCTGGTAGTGAGCAATGAGTCGTTCAATCGTATCTGCACGGAAGAGGCTGGTGGCGTAGCTGAACTGTCCCCGAAGTTCTTCCCTGCTATCGTCGATGAATATCGATAGATCGAACTTCTCAATCTCGTAGGCACCACCAATGTTGAATGGGACAAGGTGACCCAACTCATCTCCCTGCTCTTCTTTAGAACTGCCAAAACTCTGCACAGTAAACATGACCTGAAATACAGGGTTGCGAGAGAGGTCGCGGGTTACACCCAACTCCTCAACCAATCGCTCGAAGGGTAGATCCTGATGCTGCTGTGCCTCAATCTGATCTCTCTGAACTTGCCTGACTAGCGTGTCGAAATTCTGGTCTGCACCCAAGAGAATCCTATTGGCCTGAGTGTTGACAAAGAAGCCGATGAGCCCTTCAGTCTGCCTGTGGTGACGATTGGCCATGGGGCTACCAATGACGATATCATCTTGACCTGTGTATTTGCCAAATAGGATGCTAAAACTACTGAGCATGACACTGTAGAGGGTTGCGCCATGACGTTGGGCGAGGGTACGCAACTGCCGACTGGCGTCAAGACCTAGGGTAAAACCCAGGTTACTGCCTCGGTAGTCTACCTCGTTGGGTCGAACAAAGTCGGTGGGCATCTCCAAATTCTGGAAGCCAGCGAGCCGTCCATTCCAGTAAGCCAATTGACGATTAAGCATCTCCCCACTGAGGTAATTCCGCTGCCAAACTGCGAAGTCCTTATATTGGATTTCCAGTTCGGGGAGTCGGAACGCAAAATCGCCACGGAGGTGGGCACTATAGTATGCAGACAATTCGCGCTGGAATATACCCATTGACCATCCGTCACTGGCAATATGATGAGTGTTGATAAGAAGTAGGGTGCCGCTCCGTGAGGCGTCGAACTGTACATCGTAGAGCACTACCCTGATTGGGTACTCGTGCGCCAAATCAAAGGGGCGATTGATGTCGTCACGAATTAGGGAGATGTAGTCGCCCCCGGCAGACACAGAAATCTCACCAATGAGTAGTGGTTCGTGGTGTACCACCTGAATGCCTCGCTTCTCACCCTCTGCCTGTTCTATTGTGCTGCGCAGAACCTCGTGCCGAGCAACAACAGCCCTCAGAGCCGATTTCAATGCTTCGCGGTTAGCACCCACTCCTAGTTCGAATAGAGCTGGGATATGGTAAGCGCTGCTGCCCTCCTCGTACTGCTCGATGAACCAAAGGCGCTCCTGAGCGAAAGAGAGATCAACTCGGTCGCTCGATACCCGTGGGATATAAGCCCGAACGCCACCCACACCATGATCTAGTAGTTGGGCGATCGTCCGATATCGGAATATGTCAGCGACCTTGACGTCGCGTCCCAGAACCCGGCTCATGCGGTGGGAGGCCTGAATAGCTAGGATGGAGTTGCCACCAACGGCGAAGAATTCGTCGGTGACGCCTATGCGTTCTGCGCCCAGAACCTTCGCCCACGCCTGACACAGTTCAACCTCCTGAACTGTGGATGGAGCAACGTATGCCTCTGCCGCAGCTGCCCCCAAATCTGGATCTGGCAGGGCTCGGCGATCCAACTTGCCGTTTGAAGTCAGCGGAAGCGATTCCATGAGTACCATGGCACTCGGCAGCATATAATCGGGCAGAGTATGTGATAGTTTTTCAAGTATTATAGCGGATGTGAGTGTTGTTTCACTACCATCCATCACATAATAAGCAACAATGTATTTGTTACCTCCCGATTCTGTTTTCCGCTCTTTAACTATTACACAACTTTGTTTTATTCCTTTAACATGTGTTAGGGCATGTTCAATCTCCCCTAATTCTATTCTAAACCCTCTAATCTTAACTTGATCATCATTTCTGCCCATAAACTCAATATTACCATCAGGCAGCCAACGTACCAAGTCACCAGTCCTATAGAGTCGAATAAATCCATTTTTCTTATCTTTTTCAGAGGCAAACGGATTGGATACAAAGCATTCTTTTGTTAATTCAGATCGCTTTAAATAGCCATGGGCAAGACCAGCACCTCCTATGTACAGTTCTCCGATAACGCCAATAGGAACTGGTTTTAAATATTTATCTAGAATATAGACTGTTCTGTTACTAATCGGCTTACCAATGGGCACACTAATTGTTTCTACTGTTTTGTCGAGACTATAAGTACAAGTGAAAGTAGTACTTTCGGTAGGGCCATAACCATTTAGCAAGTGCCTTGGTCTTGCTGGGTTATTAATCATGAGATTAACAGTATTTTTATCTAGTGCTTCCCCTCCAGTGATTAGGTAGTTTAGATCTTCAAATAAAGTATTATCTCCGTAGTAGAGGCTATCGAAAAGTGTTTTTGTAAGCCATAATACTGTAATTTTTTGATTTTTAAGGAAGTTCTTAAATTCTTTAATATCCGAGGCAAGATTCTTAACATCTTTTGGAATTACCAATGTATTCCCTTTGAGAAGGGGCGTGAATAACTCAAATGTGGTTGCATCGAATACCGGGGAAGATAAAAATGCAAAAATATCATTGCTAGATACATCAATATAATTGCTCCAGACCAAACTCAGAATAGCCTCTTGTCCCACCATCACACCTTTGGGTTTGCCAGTGGTTCCTGATGTATATATTACGTAAGCAAGTTCACCGCCACTGCAAACTTGCATTAAATTGGACGAATCTTCTTTTTTATATAATTCTTCTGTTAAATCTACAACAATGACTTTTTCTTTTGGTAGACTTACAATATCACTCTCGTTCAAGTGTTTCTGACTTAGGATGAGTTCTGTGTCAGTGTCCTCAAGAATATAGTCGATTCTTTCTTGTGGATAGTTTGTATCTATTGGCACATATGCCCCTCCTACCTTAAGTATAGCAAGAACTCCTACTATCAATTCTGGACTTCTTTCTATGTATAGAGCTATAAGTGTATTCTTTGCAATAGGTTTTCCGTTTCTATTTTGGTATTGTAACTGGATATACCTCGCTAACTGATTACTGCGCTGATCCAGTTCCCTAAAGTTCATCCGAAAATTCTCATAAACTAAAGCAATGTTTTCAGGAAATTTCATTACTTGTTCTTGGAATACCTGTGGAATTGTTCTACCCTTAGGATAATCCTCACCAGTTTTACTCCAATGGTATATAAACTGATTATGCTCTTCTGTACTTAAAAGGCTGATCTGAGAATATGTTTTATCTGGTGTTTCTGATAATTGGGTGAGCAGTTGGGAATAGAGATGGGTAAATCTCTTGATGGAGTCCTTATGGAATAAACTTGTGGCATAACTGACAATTCCTACAATTTCTTCCTGATTATCATCTATAAAGATAGACATGTCGAATTTCTCTATCTTATAGTTGCCTTCTAATGAGACTGGCTTGATAAGGCTCTTTTGCTGGACTTGTGATTTATTCTGACTGCTAAAACTCTGGACTGAAAACATTACTTGAAAGATTGGATGCCTAGAGGTATCCCTGATAACACCAAGTTCTTCAACCAATTTTTCGAAGGGAAGGTCTTGATGGAGCTGCGTTTCCATTTGCTCTTTATGAACTTGCTTTATTAATGCTTCACAGCTTTGATCTTCCCTTAGTAAAACTCTATTCGCCTGCGTGTTAACAAAAAACCCGATCAGCCCTTCCGTTTGCTGGTGATGGCGATTTGCGATTGGACTTCCAATAATTATATCGTCTTGGCCTGTATATTTCCCCAATAGTATACTAGTACCGCTAAGCATCACACTGTATAGTGTGGTACCATTGCGCTGAGCAATTGATCTCAATTTATGACTAACATCCTTATTAAGTTTGAATACTTCATGGGCTCCTTTATAATCAATTCGGCTAGGTCTCACCAGGTCAGCAGGTAGTTCAAGGGTCTGATATCCAGATAATTTATTTTTCCAGTAATGCAGTTGGTCTTCTAGTATCTCTCCCGTGAGGTAAGCCTTTTGCCATACAGAATAATCCTTGTACTGGATTTCCAATGGGGGAAGAGCGAATTCGGTTATGTGGTTAACATAAGCCGTATAGTACGCATGTAATTCGCGTTGAAATATAGACATAGACCAGCCATCACTTGCAATATGGTGTATGTTTATCAACAAGAATTTTTTGCTTATAGTATTTCCGTCCTTAGTATTGGATTTTTGAACATGATATAATTTGCTTCGAATTGGGTATTCAACACTAAGGTTGAACGGATGGTTAATGTCGTCTTGAATTAGTTTTAGGAAAGTTTTATCATCAGAGAGGGTTATTTCTCCGATCACAAGGGGTGTATCGTGTACTACCTGTATACCTTGCGGCTGATCATCACGTTGCTCAATTGTGCTTCGTAGCACTTCATGGCGAACCACAATTTGTTGAAGGGCGTATTTTATAGCATCAACATTTGTGTCGGTTTCAAGTTCGAATATTGAAGGAATGTGGTATGCATTAGTTCCACCCTCATACTGCTCAATGAACCACAATCTTTCTTGAGCTGGACTCAGTGGATAGTGCTTTATTGAACTGTCCTTAAGAATTATAGTATCAAGAAAGCGTTCCTTAGAGAAAATTAAATTCTCATTAAGAATAGACTTTATCTGGATTCTATTGTTTTTGATAAAATCATTCGTCTCTTGGTTCTGAAACTTTTTGGGAGCGGAAAGTTTAATAGTTTCATTATCAAGCCAAATAGCTCCATCACTAATCCTTAACTCGTTAAAAAAGATATTTATTCTAGTCATACTGACTCCAAGTTAAATTCTTTAATATGCTGGTAATTAATAATTATTGAAGATTACTAACACCTAAAACTCTAGTTCAACACCTTCTAAATTAATCTGCTTATAAATAATATTTTTTAGTATCCCCTCAATGCTACTATACTTGAACACACTTGCAACCTTCACCGAGCACTCTAAAATTTTGCTCATTCTATGCGATACCTGTATGGCCAGAATTGAGTTGCCTCCCATTTTGAAGAAGTTATCCGTGATGCCAACCCTATCCACACCCAGTACCTCCTGCCATATTTGACACACTTTTGCTTCAATCTCAGTTGTTGGAGCAATGTATTCCTCCTTAGACATGTTGAAGTCCGGCTCGGGTAATGCACGCCGATCTAATTTCCCGTTAATGTTCATCGGGAGCGACTTCATTTCCACAAATGCGCTGGGTACCATGTACTCTGGAAGCACACATGAAAGCCTCCCTTGTATGGCCTCAAGGGTAAGTATATCAGCACCTTCACCCAACACATAGTAGGCTACCAAGTACTTATTACTGCCACCTTCTGATTTTCGCTCCTTGGCAATCACACAGCCCTGCTTTATTCCTGGAATTTGGGTTATGGCGTATTCTATCTCACCCAACTCTATTCTGTAACCCCTAATCTTTACCTGACCATCATTTCTACCAATAAACTCCAGATTGCCATCGGGAAGCCATCTCACCAGATCCCCTGTTTTATAAAGACGGGTATAGTTATTTGCATTTTCAAATTCCGTGGCGAACCAGTTGGTGACAAATCGCTCTTCTGTGAACTCTGGACGGTTTAAGTAACCTCGTGCTAAACTTACTCCACCTATATGTAGTTCACCTATGATATTAATGGGTACAGGTATATTATTCGAATCTAGAACATAGGCCATGTTATTGCTAGTTACTTTCCCCAATGGAATTGACTCCAAACTATTAAGTAATTCTTTATTGTTAAAATCAGTAAAACTTGTAATACCAACGGTTGTTTCTGTTGGTCCATAATGATGTAATATTTCTATTGATGGATTTAATCTAATAAATTCCTCCAATTCCACTTTATTCGCTTTTTCTCCTCCGACAATAATACACTTTAATAATTCTAGTTTGTTATTACCTCTGCTACTGTTTAATAGCAAGGAGAAATAACTTGGGGTAACTTTAATCAACTCAATTTTATGCCTATTGATATAATCAAGGTATAAGTTAATATCTTGTTTGATACCCGCCTTACAGATAACAACTTGCTGTCCGTAACACAAAGGTGTTAATAACACATTGACAGTTGCATCAAAAGATATACTTGAAGAGCAATCAATTATCTGAGCATTTACATAACAACTATGACTATAAATCCATTGATTATAGTTACATATCGAACGATGTGTTATCGTAGCCCCTTTTGGTTTACCTGTCGTTCCGGATGTGTATATTACATAAGCCAGATCACCTGCGGTGCTATACTGGGGTAGGTTTGATGTATCCTCGTTTTGATACAGTTCTTCTGCCAAATCTATGAGAATGGTTTTTTCGTGTGGTAACTGTACGTGATTGTCTTGATTCAAGTGCTTCTGGCTAAGCACAATTTCAACTTGAGTATCTCCCAATATATAATCCACCCTATCCTGAGGGTAATTAGTATCCAATGGCACGTATGCACCGCCAGCTTTCATTATAGCTAGCATACCAATCACCAATTCTACACTCCGATCCAGATATATAGCAACCAGAGTATCAGCAGCAAAGGATTGGTCGGTTATTTTTAGGTATTTCGCCCGAATATGCCTAGCCAGTTGATTACTCTTCTCATTGAGTTCACGGTAGGTTAATCGCTGACCTTCGTAGACCAAGGCAATACTATTAGGAGTTTTCTCCACTTGCTCCTGAAATAGTTGGAAAACTGTACTATCCTTAGGATATTCCTTGTATGTTTTATTCCACTGATAAACAATTTGGTGATACTCTTCAGGGTTAAGTAAACTAATCTGACTGTAAGGTTTCTCAGGGGTTTCCGTTAGTTGAGTAAGTAGACTTACATAGTAGGTCAAAAACCGTTCAATAGTCTCGGGACGAAATAGAGCTTTGGCATAGCTGATTTGCCCTTTTAGTTCTTGCTGACTATCATCTAAATGTATTGATAAATCAAATTTTGCAATTTCGTAGGCGTTCTCCAACTGAAATGGCTTGAAGTAACTCTTCTGTTGACCAATTGTTTTACTCCTCCCACCAAAAGACTGCACCGAGAACATTACTTGGAAGATGGGGTGGCGGGAAGTATCCCTGACAACCCCCAATTCCTCGACCAATTTCTCGAATGGAAAGTCCTGATATAGTTGCGCCTCCACTTGATCCAGATGAACCTGTTGAATTAAGGCCTCAAAACTTTGGTGTTTTTTTAACACCACTCTGTTTGTCTGTGTATTAACGAAGAAGCCAATCAAATTCTCCGTTTGTTGATGATGCCTATTGGCAGTTGGGCTGCCAGTGACGATATCTTCTTGTCCAGTGTATTTACCCATAAGGATGCTTAGCCCGCCTAACATCACACTGTGGAGAGTTGCACCTTGTCGTTGTGCTAGTGCCCTCAACTTATCGCTAGTTGAGGTACTCAGTGAAAATCCTTGATGGGCACCTCTGTAGTCTATCTCATTCGGTCTAGTATAATCGGTCGGTAATTCTAGTGTTTGATAGCCCAACAACTTGTTTTTCCAGTAATCTAACTGCTTTTCTAGAGTTCCTCCTGTAAGGTAGGCCTTCTGCCACACAGCGTAGTCCTTGTACTGAATTTCCAAAGCAGGTAAGCGAAATTCCTTATTTTTACTAATATAAGCTTCATAGTAGGCGTATAATTCTCGCTG
Source organism: Bacteroidales bacterium (assembly GCA_013141385.1). NCBI lineage: Bacteria > Pseudomonadati > Bacteroidota > Bacteroidia > Bacteroidales > Bacteroidales bacterium. The sequence continues at coordinate 27,954 of JABFRB010000027.1, forward strand.
GAATACACCCATTGACCAACCATCACTTGCAATATGGTGAGTATTGATAAGGAGTAAGATTTTGCTCTGAGGAGTTTCAAGTTTCGTTTTACTGGCTTGAATAGTATAAAATTTAATCCTAATTGGATATTCAGAACTTAGATTGAAAGGGCGGTTGATATCCTCCCTGATGAAAGACCTATAATCATCTAGATCCGAAAGCATTACTTCCTCAATGGGGACTATTGCATCGTGCACTACCTGAACACCACGTTCTTGCTCATCGTGTTGAATGGTACTTCTTAACACCTCGTGACGTTGGACGATCTGCTGGAGCGCATATCTTATCGCATCTGCATTAGCACTGCTATCGAGTTCAAATACAGCTGGCATATGGTAGACGTTGGTGCCCCCTTGGTATTGTTCAACAAACCATAACCTCTCCTGAGCAAAGGATAGGACAGCCCTATCCGTTTTAATTTTGGGTATGTTTATCTTGGTTTGACCCTCACTATGAAGCAGTAATTGTAAGATGGTTTTATGTTTAAATATTCCAGCAACTTTTACATCGCAATTTAACACCTTGCTCATCCTATGTGAAACCTGTATTGCTAGTATTGAGTTTCCACCTACCCGAAAGAAGTCATCCGTTATGCCAACCCGATTCAACCCAAGAGCCTTCTGCCACACACTACAAAGTTCTGTTTCTATCTCATTCGTTGGGGCAACGTACTCCCCCGATGATGAGTCGAAGTCCGTGTCTGGTAAAGCCCGCTTATCCAATTTGCCATTGATAGTTAGCGGGAACGATTCCATCGCCATAAAAGCACTGGGCAACATATACTCCGGAAGTCTCCCCGATAGCTGATTTAGGATGGCTGCTGATGTGAGGGTTTCATCACTTCCATCTAAAACGTAATATGCGGCAAGATACTTGTTGTTTCCCACTTCGGTTTTACGCTCTTTTACCAACACACAGCACTGTTTAACACCTTGTATCTGAGTTATAGCATGCTCAATCTCGCCCAACTCTATCCTGAACCCACGTATCTTCACTTGATCATCGTTCCTCCCAATGAACTGGATGTTGCCATCAGGCAACCAGCGTACTAGATCGCCAGTTTTGTAAAGTTTAGTATATCCGTTAGTCTTGCCCGAATCTGTAGCAAACGGATTGGAGATGAAACGTTGCTCCGTTAATTCTGGGCGTTTCAAATATCCACGAGCTACACCAGCTCCGCCAATGTATAGTTCTCCAATAATACCAACTGGAACTGGAAAAAGATGTCTATCTAAAATATATAATTTCTTGTCTGACAGATTTTTTCCGATCGGGACAACATTTTTTGTGTCATAATCGCTTAGATTACAAAATGTTGAGTAAACAATGTTTTCAGTGGGACCATAAACATGAATCAGTGTTGATTCAGAGTAGTTTATTTTAAATCTATTAACCATTTCAATACTACAGGCCTCTCCTCCAAATAACACCTGCCTAACACTAGTCAAGCACTTGGCCTTATTTTGTATCAATGAGTTGAACAGAGCCGTTGTAATGAAAATTGTATCTACCTTACAATCTATGAGTTGAGTGTCTAGCTTGGATAAATCAAACAGATTACTGCTATCAATCAGAACTAAATGCTTGCCATTTAATAATGAGAAAAATATATCAAAAATGCTACCATCGAAAGCATAGTTTGATAATCCTCCAACAATATGTGCTTTATCATTACTAATGTAATTATTCTCGATAGCAAAAGACACCACCTGATGATGCTCAACCATCACCCCTTTGGGCTTACCAGTAGTCCCTGATGTATAAATTATATAAGCTAGATTTGTCCCGCTGCTATGCTGAGGAAGATTAGAAGCATCCTTTTCTTCGTATAACCTTTCCGTTAAGTCAACATGAATAACCTTATCTTTTGGTAGCTTATCTTGGTGATCTTTACTCAAGCGTTTAAGGCTGAGTACAAGTTCTACATTAGTATCCTCAAGAATATAGTCAACACGCTCCTGTGGGTAATTCATATCCATTGGCACATAAGATCCCCCTGCTTTCAGAACAGCTAGTATACCGATCACCATTTCTGGGCTTCTATCAAGATAAAGGGCGATGAGGTTATCCCCCGTGAGGGTTTGCCCTGTCTTTGCCTCATATCTCGCCCTAATGTACCGAGCTAGTTTGTTGCTCTGTTCATTGAGTTCACGGTAGGTAAGTCGATGTCCCTCATACTCAAGTGCTATATTACCCGGTACTTTCTCAACCTGTTCTTGGAATAGAAGGGAAACTGTTTTACTCTTAGGATAATTCTTGCTTGTCTCGTTCCATTTATAGACGATTTGTTCGTACTCTTCGGAACTAAGCAAGCCGATCTGTTCATAAGGGTTTTCTGGAGCTTCCACCAACTTGTTAACAAGATGAATAAAGTGATTTGAAAGTCTCTCAATGGTTTCCTTACAGAATAGACTTGTCGCATAACTTATTGCTACTTTAATCTTTTCATAACCATCTTCAACAAAGAACGATAGATCAAATTTTTCAACCTCATATATAGTTCCAACCTTAATTGAGTTTGAATATAATATCTTTTGATTTGCTTTTTTACTTGGTTTGTCATGACTCTGCATGGAAACCATTACTTGAAAAACTGGGTGTCTTGAAGTATCTCGTTCAGCACCCAATTCCTCTACGAGCCTCTCAAAGGGCAGATCCTGATAAAGTTGCGCCTCCACCTGTTCTTGATAAACCTGCTTTATCAGACCCTCAAAACTTTGCCCATCGTGGAGCAGTATTCGATTTGCCTGTGTATTAACGAAGTAGCCGATTAGATCTGCGGTTTGATGGTGTTGACGGTTAGCAATAGGGCTGCCAATAACGATGTCGTTCTGTCCAGTATACTTTCCCAGTAGAATACCAATACTAGTCAGCATCAAACTATGCAATGTAACACCATGTTGCTGAGCCAAGCCTCTAAGTTTTTGGCAGACTTCCTCACTGATAGTGAATACTTTAAACGATCCTTTGTAGTCCACATGACTTGGTCTAATAAAGTCAGCAGGTAATTCCAAAACTTGGTAGCCTGATAATCTTCCCTTCCAAAAGTTTAATTGCTCCTCCAAAACCTCACTGGATAAATAAACCCTCTGCCATGCTGCATAGTCCTTGTACTGAATATCCAGTGCAGGTAGGCTAAAATTCATTTCCCCTTTAGAGTAGGCATCATAAAAGGCTTCCATCTCACGCTGAAATATGGTCATTGACCAGCCATCACTCGCTATATGATGTATGTTAATTATCAGCAAGATCTTTGTACTCGATTCTATGGACTTTGCATTGGAGCCCTGAATATAGTACAGTTTAACCCTAATAGGATATTCTATACCCAGATTGAAGGGACGATTGACATCCTCTTTAATTAACTTCAGGTAGTCCTCATCTTCAGTCACAAGGACTTCATCAATAGTTAGGTGTGTATCATGTACTACTTGTATCCCACATGCATGTTCCTCACTTTGTTCAATCGTACTCCTGAGCACTTCATGCCGAGCCACAATTTGCTTAATAGCATCCTTTAGGTTTTCTATGTTAATACTAGAATCAAGTTCAAGGACGCTAGGGATATGGTAGGCATTGGTTCCCTCTTCGTATTGTTCGACAAACCAAATCCGCTCTTGTGCTGGACTCAGCGGGTAATGAGTTACGAATTTATCTTTGAGGATGTTCACATTCAAAAATTGTTCCTTCGAAAAGATACTATTTTCGTTAAGAATAGATCTTATATGACTCTTATTATTTCTAATAAAGTCCTGAGTTTCTTGGTTCTGAAAATTTTTTGGAGCGGAAAGTTTGATCGTATCGCTCTCAAGCCAAATAGCTCCAGCGTTAAATCTCAACTTTTCAAAAAAGGAAATTATGTCTGCCATATTAACTCTAAATAATAATATATTATATACTATAAGTCTATATTTTTCTATTGTAACTAATCTACATGTAAAAAATTCCGCACCTAAAAGTCCATCTCAACATTTTCGCAATTGACCCGAGCATGGGATATGTTTGTTAGCAAACTTTCAATACACCCATATTTAAACACATTAGCAACCCTCACTGCACATCCCATCACCTTGGACATTCGATGTGACACCTGAATAGCTAAGATTGAGTTACCTCCTATTTTGAAGAAATTATCAGTAATACCCACCCTCTCCAAGCCAAGAACTTCCTGCCATATCTTACATACCTCCATTTCCAACTCAGTAGTTGGTGCAACATATTCCTTTGCAGGCTGGCTAAAATCAGGATCAGGTAACGCATGCCTATCTAATTTTCCGTTGGCAGTTTGCGGAAACGAATTCATTACCACCAAGGCATTTGGCATCATGTATTCAGGGAGCACTAACGATAATTTATCCAAGATGGTAGTAGAAGTAAGCATCTCACCGCCTTCACCCAACACGTAGTAAGCCACTAGATACTTATTGCTACTCGCCTCCGTTTTCCGCTCTTTGACCAACACACAACATTGTCGAATCCCTGAAATCTGTAATAGTGCATGTTCGATCTCGCCCAATTCTATCCTGAACCCACGAATCTTTACTTGATCATCATTTCTTCCAATGAACTGAAGATTACCATTGGGAAGCCAGCGTACAATATCTCCTGTCCTGTAAAGTCGGGTGTAGCCATTATCTATGTCTGATTGAGTGGCAAAGGGATTGGGAATAAAGCGCTCCTTTGTCAAGTCTGGATGTTTAAGATAGCCTCTTGCTAAACCCGCTCCACCGATGTGCAACTCACCTAATATGCCAGTAGGAACTAGGTTACCTTTTCGATCAAGGACATAGACACTTCTATTGCTAATCGGCATACCTATTGGCACACTATAACCCTCTATCGGATTTTTCATATCATAGGTGCAAGCGAATGTTGTACTTTCTGTAGGTCCATAACCATTTAGAAAGTGTTTCGGTTTTGCACTACTTCTAATCAATTTGTTAACCGTGTTCTTATCTAACGCCTCACCACCAATAATCAAGTAATTTAGGCCTTCGAATAGAGTATTATCAGAATAATATAGACTTTCGAATAGAGTTTTTGTAAGCCACAGGATGGTTATTCTATTCACATCAAGAAACATTTTAAACTCCTTGATATCCGATGCCAGATTCTTTACATCCTTAGGTATTACCAAAGTATTGCCATTAAGTAGGGGTGTAAATACTTCAAAAGTTGTGGCATCGAACGTTGGGGAAGAGAGAAAGGCGAAAGTATCATTCCCAGACACTTGAATGTAGTTATTATACACTAAACTCAGTATGGCTCTGTGCTCCACCATAACTCCCTTGGGTCTACCTGTTGTTCCAGATGTGTAAATCACATAAGCAAGACTCTCTGCTTTACTGTGCTGTGAAAGGTTGGATACATCTTCCCTTTGATATAATTCCTCTGTCAGGTCTATATACAAAACCCTTTTCACAGGAAGTCGGATTTTACCACCCTCACATAGGTATCTCTGGCTGAGGACAAGTTCCGTTTGGGCATCCTCCAATATATAATCTACCCTATCCTGTGGATACCCAGTATCTATAGGTACATACGCTCCACCTGCCTTCAGCACCGCTAAAATTCCTATCACCGCCTCTGGGCTTCTGTCTAAGTATATAGCAATAGGCGTATCCTCAATAAATGGCTGCTTCGTTTTTTGTTGATATTGCTCCCGGATGTACCGAGCTAGCTGATTGCTTTTCTCATTGAGTTGTTGATATGTAAACTTTTTACCTTCATATGATAAAGCAGTTTTATTAGGAGTTTTTTCAGCCTGTTCTTGAAATTGTTGGGGGATTGTTTTATCCTTCGGGTAATTTTGACCAGTAGTACTCCAATTATATAAAATTTGTTGATACTCCTCATCTCCGAGAAGGCTTAACTGGCTGTAAGGCTTTGCTGGGGCTTCTGTTAACTGGACAAGTAGGTGCTTGTAATGCGAAAGGAGTCGTTCTATGGTGTCTTTACAGAACAATGCTGTAGCATAACTGAATACTACTGATAGTTCATCTATGCTATCGCCTATAAAAACAGATAGATCAAACTTCTCTACTTCGAAAGTGTTTTTTGCCCGATATGGTTTGAAATAAGTTTTTTGTTGACTTTTACTACCAAAACTCTGGACAGCGAACAAAGCTTGAAAAATGGGATGCCGTGATGTATCTCGCTGAACACCGAGTTCCTCCACAAGTCTCTCAAAGGGCAAGTCCTGATAAAGTTGCGCCTCCACCTGTCCTTGGTGAACTTGTTGTATTAAGGATTCGAAGCTTTGTGTATCATCTAGTATAATTCTGTTTGCCTGAGTGTTAACGAAAAATCCGATTAAATCCTCTATCTGCTGATAATGTCTATTGGCAATTGGGCTACCCACCACGATATCGTCTTGTCCAGTGTACTTACTCAAAAGGATACCAAAACTGCTCAACATCACGCTGTGAAGCGTTGTCCCAAAACGCTGAGCTAACTCCCTAAGTTTCTGGCTAGTTCCTCTGTCAAGCATGAAACCTTCGAAAGTGCCCTTATAGTCTATCTCGTTCGGTCTTGCATAGTCTGTAGGTAGTTCCAAGTGTTGATAGCCAGACAATTTCGATTTCCAGTAGTTTAACTGTTCTTCTAATATAACCCCACTAAGGAAAGATCTCTGCCATACTGCATAGTCCTTGTACTGAATTTCCAAGGGAGGTAGATTAAATCCTATGTTTTTATTGATATAAGCCTCGTAATAAGCAATTAGTTCTTTTTGAAAAATATTTACTGACCAGCCATCAGTGGCAATATGATGGACATTAATCAATAATATTGTTTTATTCAGCTGATTTTCAGATAAGGGTTTATCTTGTTTGATATAATAAAACTTTACTCGGATAGGATATTCTTTGCTTAAATCAAATGGACGATTAACGTCTTTCTTGATAAAGGTTTCGTAGTCTTCCGCATTTAAAGTTATTTCCTCAATGATTAATGCCTCATTGTGCACTACCTGTATACCCTGCATTTGATCATCTATTTGCTCTATAGTGCTTCTGAGCACTTCATGTCGAAATACAATTTGTTGAATGGCGTATTTTATTCCCTCAACTTCGGTAGCACTATCAAGTTCAAGTACAGAGGGGTGGTGATAAGCATTAGTTCCCCCTTCATATTGCTCAATAAACCATAAACGTTCTTGCGCTGGGCTTAATGGGTAATATTTTATCGAACTATCTTTTAAGATTATGATATCTAAAAATTTTTCTTTCGAGAAAATTTGATTTTCATTAAGAATTGCAATAATTGATGTTTTATTATTCAGAATAAAATCTTTTGTTTCTTGGTTTTGAAAATCCTTAGGAGCAATAAGCTTAATGGTATCATTCTCTAGCCAGATAGCTCCTGCACTAGTTCTCAATTTATTAAAAAATGTGTGAGTGTTTTTCATTTTGATTAACAATAATGTTTATATCCGACTGATAAATAATTATCCTATCGACTTTTAAATGGAAACTTTTAACTAAAATTCAAATTCAACGTTTTCATGATTTTTTTGCATTAAAGTAATATTTTCTATTAAACTATTAATGGTTTTTAGTTTAAATACATCAGCAACTTTCACATCACCCCCTAATACTTTGCGCATTCGATGCGATACTTGTATGGCCAAGATGGAGTTACCACCTATTTGAAAGAAATCATCAGTAATTCCAATTTTTTCCAATCCCAATAATTCCTGCCAAATTTCACATATTGCCTTTTCATTTTCACTTCTTGGTTCAACATATTCCCTCGTTAAGGGGTGAAAATCTGGTTCGGGAAAATTGCGCTTGTCCAATTTGCCATTGATGGTCAATGGGAATGATTCCATTGCAACAAGAGCACTTGGCATCATATATTCCGGCAATACAAGCGATAATTTACTCAGAATAGTAACTTGACTAATTGTATTATCGATATTCTCTAAAACATAATAGCCTACTAAATAATTACTACTATCTGTTTCTGTTTTTCGTTCTTTTACCAATACACAGCTCTGTTTAACGCCTTGAATCTGGTTTAGAGCGTGTTCTACTTCGCTCAACTCTATTCTATGTCCACGAATCTTTACTTGATCATCATTTCTGCCCATGAATTCCAAATTACCATCAGGTAACCATCTCACCAAATCGCCTGTTTTATACATTTTAGTATAACCTTTGGCTTTATCCGCCTCAGTGATAAATGGGTTTAAAACAAAGCGCTCTTCTGTTAGTTTTGGAAGTTTTAAGTAGCCCCTTGTCAAGCCCGCTCCCCCAATGTACAACTCGCCGATAACACCTATTGGAACTGGAGTATTATTTTGGTCAAGTACATATACTCGTGTGTTATTGATAGGCTTTCCTATATGTATTTTTTTGTTGTAATCAACTTCTCCACCTGTTGAAACAATTGTAGTTTCAGTTGGCCCATAAGTATTATATACTTTTGCAGATGATTCAACCTTCTGATATGCTTCACCCCCAAGTATGATATGCTTAACATTTGGAGAGAATAGGTTAATTCCTAAACTATTCAAGTAACTAGGAGTTGTGTTAAAAACATTTATTCCTGAACTCTCAACATACTCTTTTATGTAATCGGAATCCAATATTGATTTATTATCCAATATATGGAGACTACCACCGCTGAACAATGACATATAAATACATTCGGCTGCCGCATCAAAAATGATATTAGCAGTTAGTAATGATTTATCAGATGGTACTAATGGTATCATCTCAAGCTGTGATAATATTTCATTATTAACCCCTGCGTGTTCAACCATTACTCCTTTAGGATTCCCTGTTGTTCCAGAGGTATAAATCACGTAAGCAAGATCGGTCGATTTATTATACTGAGGGAGGTTTGATTTATCTTCTTTATTGTAAAGTTCTTCCGTCAGGTCTATATAAACCACCTTACCATGAGGTAATTGTGTATTACCATGTCCACTAAGGTGCTTTTGGCTGAGTATAAGTTCTGTGTTTGTATCCTCTAACATATAATCCAGTCTTTCTTGCGGATAAGTTGGATCCATAGGAACATAAGCCCCTCCAGCTTTAAGAACCCCCAAAATCCCTACTATCATTTCTAAACTTCTATCCAGATATAAGGCGATTAGTGTATCGGCTTTAAGGGTCTGCTTTGTCCTTTGCTGATACTGTGTTCTAATAAACCACGCCAGTTGATTACTCTTCTCATCAAGTTCGTGATAGGTTAATTTTTGTTGTCCATAAACTACGGCTATATTATCAGGTGTCTTTATCACTTGCTCCTGAAACAGTTGATGGATTGACTTATCTTTGGGATAATCTTTATCTGTTTCATTCCATTTGTAAATAATCTGGTTGTACTCATCAGCATCGAGTAAACAAAGTTGACTATATGATTTTTCTGGTGCTTTGGTGAGCTGGGTAAGAAGATGTATATACTGATGAATAATACGTACTATTGTGTCACTATGAAATAAACTAGTTGCATAGCTAATATCACCCGTAATTTCTTCACCATCATCATCTATATTGACAGATAAATCAAATTTCTCTACTTTATAAAAGAAATTTTCTTGAATGGGAGTAATATATTTTTTTTGTTGTTCTGAAGCACTATGCTGCTTACCAAAACTTTGTACTACAAAATATACCTGAAAAATATTATTTCTAGAAGCATCTCGCTCCACACCTAGTTCAGCGATTAAATCATCAATGGGCAAATCCTGATTTAATTGCGCTTCTACCTGATCCTTGTGAACCTGACGAATTAAGTCCTCAAATTTTTGGTTATTGTTTAGCAGTATCCTATTTACTTGAGTATTGATGAAGAATCCTATAAGTCCTTCGGTTTGTCTACGGTGTCTGTTTGCAATCGGGCTTCCAATCACGATGTCGTCCTGACCAGTATATTTGCTTAACAGAATACTAAAGCTGCTTAACATTACACTCTGTAATGTTACTCCATAGTGCTGGGATAACGCCCTTAGCTTTTGGCTAATTGCTTTGTCTATAGAAAATTCTTCACTAGAACCTTCATTGTTTATCTTATTAGGTCTTACATAATCGGTGGGTAATTCTAAATCCTGATAACCAGATAGTTTGGTTTTCCAGTAGTTTAATTGCTTTTCTAAGGTATCTCCTACTAAAAAGGCTCTTTGCCATACCGCATAGTCCTTGTACTGTATCTCCAGAGCGGGTAAACAAAAATCGGTATCCTTTCTAGTATAGGCATTGTAGTATGCAAATAGTTCTCTTAGAAATATATCCATTGACCAGCCGTCAGTAGCAATATGATGAATGTTTATCAATAGTATAGTTCTTTTCAACGGATTTTCGGATGCATCCTTACCAGATTGAACTGTATAAAATATTGTCCTGATTGGATATTCTGAGTTTAAGTCAAATGGGCGGTTAATGTCTTCTTTGATAAGTAATTCATAGTCTTCCTTAAGCGCTAATGCTATTTCTTTTATAATTAATGGCTTATCATGAATTACCTGATATGGTTTCTGATCATCTCCCAGTTCAATTGTGCTTCTTAATACTTCATGCCTTTTTACTATCTGCTGTAGTGCGTATTTTAAGCCCTCCACATCAGTATTAACGTCAAGTTCATAAAATGTAGGAATATGAAAAGCATTGGTTCCTTCTTCATACTGCTCAATAAACCATAAACGTTCCTGTGATGGGCTTAAAGGGTAATGTGTTATTGTATTATCTCTTAATATTTCTACACTCAGGAATTTTTCGATTGAAAAAATTTGATTTTCTTTAAGAACAGATATTATATGATTCTTATTATTTACAATAAAATCCTTTGTTTCTTGGTTCTGAAACTTTTTTGGAACAGAAAGATTAAGAGCATCCCCCTCTAGCCATACAGCTCCTGCGTTAAGTCTAAATTCGTTAAAAAAAATGTGAATGTTTTCCATTTCTATTTATAATTAATATTTAACAAAACTTACAATTTAATTTAAGGGATAATCAAATTATTTAGAATTCCCATTTGATATTATCATCTGCAACCTCCAACTTTGAAACATTTGACAATAAGACCTTAATGCTTCTATGCTTAAAAATATCAGAAACTTTTACATCATAGTCTAGTATCTTGCTTATTCGATGCGATACTTGTATGGCTAAAATAGAATTGCCTCCAATGCTGAAAAAATCATCATGCAATGAAATTTCTTCTACGCCAAGTACATCGCCAAATATTTGAGCTATTTGATATTCTGCCTCTGTATAATTATCCTCTAGGATACTGATCTTTTTTTGATTTTTTGGCTTTTCGTCTGTATAATTTTGTTGTCTGATGTTATCTGAATATTCTTTGTTAAAATCAAATCTTGATAGAAGAATGCTTTTTTCGGTTTTAGTATGCACCAATTTTCCTAGAGCATCAGAAAATTCGTAGCTTTTAATTGAATTTAAAGTTTTTCCTTGATCTGTCGTAAGACTCTTCATAAAGTCAATCGCCATACCCGTATCTGAAATTTGATTTAGGCCAATAGTCAATATGTGTAAAATATTAGGATGACTTCTATAGCTTATTTCATCTAAATATAAATTTGCCGCTGTATACTCCATATTACCTAAGGAAGGAAGGATACTCGCTAATGACGAACAGCTTACCAGATAATTTATTCTGACAGACTTGGCAAGTTTAATTAGATTTTCGATCCCCACTATTTTAGGCCTTACAACTAGTTCAATATCATTGGAAGTTTTTTCAGTTAAAGCACTTTTAGCTGCAACGCCTGCCGTGTGTAAAATTACATCAATGCCTTTGATACTGTTTTCGGCTAATAACTTCTCAATTAGAGGTGAAGCATCCTCACAACCAATATCTATTGGGGAGTAGATGATATGATGCTTAGTATCCCTTAAATAGGAGAGTCTGGTTCTATAGTCATCTCTTAAGTTTGCCTCACTAGTTCGACCTAAAAGAATAAGTGTACATTTTGAATCTTTTTGAACAATAGAATTAGCATAAGCATAACCAATACCACCTAATCCTCCGGTAATTAGAAATACAGAACCATCGGATTGCAAACTAGTATTCGTCTTTATTTGGTTCGTCAAGGAGATTACTTGCTGATAGGTTGGAAACCATTGGTATTTGCCCCTTATCACTACTAAATCTTTCCCTTCGTCTTGCACTAAAACAGGCAGCAATAAATCTTTATAGCTACTCTCTTGTGATGATAAATCTATGTGAAATGCTTTGGTTCCTGAAGTGAAGTACTCAAAGGGGATTGATTTGGTAACTCCAAATATTATAGATGCTCTTTCCTGCAACCTTTCATTTCCTATAACTTCATAATTATCAAAAGAAATCGAAACGAATTTTGGAATTTTATTGCCAGTATCCTTTGACCAATTAAAAATATTTCTTACAGCAAAAATGTCTAAACTTGGATTTTCAATATCAATACTTGGCGAAAGGTATATAACCAAATCTATCGCTTTAGTCCTTGCCTTTTCATTAAATATAGTTTTTATATGCGATAAATCACTAAAATCAAATGTGAACTCAGGTTTAATATTATTAGTTTGCTGATGAATGACAAAATTTAAGTAATTGCAATGACTACTTAATAAATCCAATAATTCACCTCTTCCGTCTTGTTGGATATTTTTATCGTTTATTAATACTAATATATTTTTATGTTTTATTTCCTCGGTATTCCAAGATGCTTTTATATCAGTTCTTTCCCAAGAACGTTTATAAAACATTTCGTCAACTGAATTAACCTTTTTAGTGTCTCTCCCGCTACCTTTCTCTAGCCAACACTTCTGGTAATTAAACTGATAGGTAGGCAATCCAGATACTAGGTTTGCGTTTTGAAATAGTTTGGATTCATTCGGTTTACGGATAATGCCGGACATCCAAAGTTTCGCCCTAAAATGTTCTTTACTCTCTATGTTTTGGTAGGTTCTTACTTCTTTGGCTGAGGGAAGTAATTGCAATGTATTTAGCGATTTATAGCCGTTTGCGCTTTTGTAATTTTTCACAAAGGAGCTTAATCCCTTGCCAGTTCCTACTTCAATAAAGCAAATTTTGTGGTTATATTGCCTGCTCAAACAATCTACCCCCTTTGCAAATTGTACCGTATTCCTAAGTTGCTTACACCAATAATCACATGTAGTTACTTCCTCCTTTGCTATTTCACCTGTCAGATTGGAGACAAAGTACTTAATTGGTTTTTTTAGTTTGATATTCTTGAAAACACCCTCAAATTCATTTGCAGCGTCCTCCATCATTCTTGAATGAAAAGCATGGGAGGTAGTTAGACTAATTGTTGAAATAGCCCGTCCGTCTAAATCGATTTTAAGTTTTTTTATTGCTTCATTCGTACCAGAGACCACTATGTCCTCCGAGGAGTTGATAACCGCTATTTCACACCCATACTCTTCTACGATTGTTTTAACAACTTCCTCCTTTGCATTGATTGCAAGCATACAGCCAGATTGCATGGCCTGCATTAGCTGTCCTCTTGCGACTACTACCCGAATGGCATCCTCAAGGGTGAACACTCCAGATAGGGTGGCTGCAACATATTCACCAATGCTATGTCCAATGTAGGCATCAGCAATTACGCCTAAATGCTCCAAATATTTTGCCATAGCATACTCTATGGTAAACAGCGATACCTGTGTCCATTGGGTTTCGTTGATGTCATGCTGAGAAATCTCATCCCCAGGGTACATCACGTCGAAAAGGTTTATCTCAACATGCCGATTGGCAATTGCGATGCACTGATCAATGCAGTCCTTAAAATGTTGCTCATTATCGTATAAAGCCTTTGCCATGTGGATGTACTGTGCACCCTGTCCGGGGAACATAAATACGACCTTATTGCTGCTTTCTGCATGTGTCTCAGCGTATGACGTATATAATCTTAGCTTATCAAGTAATTCAGATACATTTCTGGCGCAATACGCACTTCTGAAGCTAAAATGCTCTCTCCTTTCCTGCAGGGTATATGTGATATCCTGAAGGTTTATTGGTTGACCATTACTATTGGCTTTATCTAGATATTTAGCCAGCTCCTGTCTGTACTGTTCCAAGGACTGCCTATTTTTGGCGGATATCAGAATAATATGCTGCGCTAAATCACCTTGCTCTTTCTTTGCGTGGATAGTTTCTTCTAATTCCCGTGTGCTGGGAGAGTAATCGCCGATGATCACATGTGCGTTAGTACCCCCAACTCCGAATGAACTCACTCCCGCCAAACGCTGCTTGTTGGGGTTAGGGAGCCATTCCCTATTTTCTTTGGTGATCTCGAAGCTGGTCTGATCTAGATGCAGTTCTGGGTTGGGTTCGCTGAAGTTCGGCTGCCCTGGGAAAGTGCTATTCTGAAGCATTGCGCAGACCTTAATTAAGCCAGCTGTGCCAGCTGCAGAATCAGTATGTCCAATATTGGCTTTTACTGCACCTAATATTGTTTTATTTTTTGAACGATTTTCCTTTGGTAGATTATATTCAAACGCCTCTCTTAAAGCTTGAATCTCAATTGGATCTCCTAGATTAGTTGCTGTACCATGGCATTCCACGTAGTCGATCTGGTCGGAGGTAACTCCAGCCATCCTCTGCGCATTGATGATACATTCGCTCTGCCCGATCACCGAAGGTGCGGTGTAGCCTGTCTTGCGATCACCGTCATTATTGGATGAGTAGCCTTTAATAACCCCTAGGATATTATCTTTATCCTTAATTGCATCTCCTAAGCGTTTGAGCAACACTACCCCAACGCCTGATCCCCCAGTGGTACCAGATGACTCTTTATCGAAGGTTTTGCAGTGACCATCCTTTGAAAGGATCATCCCCTCCTGGTACACATAGCCAACCTGTTCAGGCATGGATAGCGACACCCCCCCGGCCAGTGCCATATCGCAGGCACCCAGTCGTAGGTTCTTACAAGCCTCAATAACAGAGATTAATCCTGTAGAACAGGCAGTGTTAATAGATATGGCAGGGCCTAATAATCCAAGAAGAAATGCCGTTTTTGTTGTTATCGCATCTTTGTTATTTGAGGATGATGCGTCCCAAAGGTTAATCTGCTCAGCCATCTCCCCGTTTAGGATATGATGATAGAAATAATCACTATTACCACTACCTGCAAAAACCCCAATATTTAGATTCTTTCTTAGTTGAGCATAGCCAGAAGATTCTAAGGCAAACCAACAATGCTCAATAAATTTACGAATTTGAGGGTCTAACAATTTTGCCTCATTAGGAGAAATATCCCAGAAAAGAGGATCGAATAGTTCAATGTTTTTAACCTTACCGGCAACTGGTACGTAGTTAAAATCTTCAAGCAAAACTTCCTCAACCCCTAGCTCTCTACACTCATCTTTGCTATAAAATTGTATTCCCTCCCGCTGGTTTGCAATGAGCTGCCATAGCTCTGCAATATTACTCACCCCACTAAATGCTCCCGAAATGCTTATAATAGCAATTTCATGGTCGTTATTTTGAACTTTATTGTATTGTAAATTATATTGAACCTCATTGTCTGGTTTTATGCTTTGTATAAGTTTGCTTATTGAATTAAATTTGAATAGATCAGCAACGCTTATTTGTTTAAATTCATCCAATTGGCTTAATTTCTGTTTAAGTCGGATGCTCAGTATGGAGTTTCCTCCCATCCTAAAGAAATTCTGATGGGTGCTAATCTGATCACTCTCCATGCCTAAGACTTCAGCATAAAGTTGGCAGAGCTTAATCTCCAAATCAGTCTCCGGTTTAACATAGTCTTCCTCGTTGCCAAATTCGGGATCTGGCAGAACCCGTTTATCTAGTTTCCCGCTGATAGTTATAGGGAATGACTCCATCGGCACTAAAACACTAGGCACCATGTAATCTGGTAGCACCTGTGAAAGCTTATTCTGGATTGTACTTTGGTTTAACTTATCATTGTTGTGATCGAGTACATAATAGCCCACCAAATATTTGTCGTTTCCAGTTTCGGTTTTCCTTTCTTTGACAAGAACGCAACTCTGCATAACACATGGTAACTGTGCAAGTGCATGTTCAATTTCGCCCAACTCTATCCTGTACCCACGGATCTTAACCTGACCATCATTCCTGCCAATAAATTCTAAACAACCATCAGGTAACCACTTAACAAGATCTCCAGTTTTGTAAAGACGAGTAAATCCATTCTCGCGGTCTACTTCTGTAGCAAATGGATTGAAAACAAAACGATCCTCGGTTAGGTCGGGTCGTTTCAAATAGCCTTTAGCCAAGCCTATTCCCCCTACGTACAACTCTCCGATAATGCCTACTGGAACTGGGATAAAATTATTATCCAGAACATACACTTTTATATTATCTAATGGTTTACCAATATTTGTATTTGAATCTCCATCAGCAAATGTGTGCATTGTCGAAATTACTGTACCCTCCGTTGGACCATAGGCGTTTATCAGCGTCCGCCCCTTACTCCATTTGTCCATAATTTCTTGGGTACTTAAATCTCCCCCAACTAATAATGTTTTTAAATCTGGCAACTGAGTGTAGGGCATTGCACTTAATAACACAGGAGGCAAAAGGGTTGTGGTTATTTTTCGATCAGCCAAATAATCGCACAACATACTTGGGTCCTGCCTTACATTTGTTGGTACTATCGAAAGTTCCCCCCCGAATGGTAAGGTGCTAAATATTTCCCATACCGAGGCATCAAACACTAACGAAGCGTACTGCAACATTTTCGACCCATAATTTATTCCAAGCTCTTTCTTTTGAATAAAAGCAAGATTACACAACCCTCTGTGAATCAATTCAACTCCTTTAGGTCTGCCAGTTGTACCTGATGTATATATCACATAGGCAAGATCTTCCGGTTTACTATATGGTGGAAGATTTGATCTATCTCCATTGTTAAAAATATCCTCAGAAAGATCTATGAAAACTATCTTGTTATTAGGTAACACATTTTGACCATCCTTGATTATGTGTCTTTGACAAAGAACTAGTTCTGCCTGAGTATCCTCCAGAATATAATCTACTCTTTCCTGTGGGTAGTTGGTGTCCATCGGCACATATGCTCCACCAGCCTTCATGATTGCGAACATCCCGATTACTGCCTCTAAACCTCTATCAAGATATAGAGCAATAAGCGAATTCAAGGCAAAAGGTCTACCTGTTTTTTGCTGATACTGCTCCTTAATGAACCATGCTAACTGGTTGCTTTTCTCATTTAACTCCTTATAAGTAAGCCTTTGTCCATCATATTCCAGTGCTATTGCATTCGGAGTTTTTACTACCTGCTCTTGGAATAGCTGATGAATCGTACAGTCTTTTGGATAATCATTTTCGGTTTTATTCCACTGATAAACAATACGTTGATACTCATCTTGATCAAGCAGGCCTATCCGATTATAAGACATCTCTGGGGATTCCACAAGAAGTGTTAGTAGATACTTATAGTGAGCAATGAGCCTCTCAATGGTTTCTTTGCAAAACAAACTGGTTGCATAGCTAATCTGTCCAGTAATCTCTTCTAAACTATCATCAATGAAAATCGACAGATCAAATTTCTCTATTTCATAAACAGACTCTGTCTGAAGTGGTCGTAGATAATTTTTTTGTTGATCAGAGGTTTTGTTTGTATTCATAAAATTCTGTACACCGAATACTATCTGAAAAATTGGGTGTCTTGAAGTATCTCTGGCAACACCTAATTCATCCACTAATTTTTCAAAGGGCAAATCCTGATGCAACTGCGCCTCTACCTGATCCAGATGAACCTGTAGAATCAGATCTTTAAAAGACTGTTCAATTTTGATTACAAGTCGATTAGCTTGTATATTTACAAAATATCCGATTAATCCCTCCGTTTGTCGGTGATGTCGATTTGCAATTGGACTTCCAATGACAATATCGTCTTGACCAGTATACTTACCCATAAGGATTCCAACACTACTAAGCATAACACTATGCAATGTTGTGCCATGATGCTGAGCCATCTCTCTCAATTTTTGGCTTACGGATTTACCCAATGTAAATTCCTGACAAGCACCTCTGTAATCTATCTTGGTGGGTCTATTATAATCGCTTGGTAATTCTAAAGGTTGACAATCTTGTAATTTGGTTTTCCAATAACTCATCTGCTTCTCGAAGGTCTCTCCAGTCAAATATTTTCGCTGCCAAACAGCATAGTCCTTGTATTGAATATCAAGAGCAGGTAGACTAAAATCCTTATTATTATTGATGTATGCATCATAATACACATAGAGTTCTTTTTGAAAAACATCTATAGACCATCCATCGCTCGCAATGTGATGAGTATTAATAAGAAGTAATGTTCTATTTGTTTTTTCCTCAGGTGTTGCCTCGCTGGATTGGATATAGTAGAACTTAACTCGGATGGGATACTCGCTGTTTAGGTTAAAGGGACGATTAATGTCATATTTAACCAAGGCATCATAATCCTCTTTATCAGATAATGCTACTTCTTCAATATCTAATGGATTATCATGTATTACTTGAGTGCCATTTTGTTGATCATCATTCTGCTCAATTGTACTTCTGAGTATTTCATGTCTCTCAACTATCTTACTTATAGCGTATTTTAATCCTTTCACATTTGTATTAACATCCAATTCATAAAGAGCAGGGATATGGTAAGCATTAGTTCCCTCCTCATACTGCTCTATGAACCACAAACGATCCTGTGCGAAGGATAAGTCGGCTTGCTTTGCCAGTGTTTTATCTATGTGAATCTGAATTTTACGGATATTGTTGGACAATAACTGCGATATGGTCTTGTACTTGAATATATCAGCAACCTTTACATCGAAATTCAGCACTTTACTCATCCGATGCGATACTTGTATGGCTAAGATAGAGTTGCCCCCTATTCGAAAGAAATCATCTGTTGTGCCAACCCTATCCAAACCCAGTATTTCCTGCCAAATCCTACATAATTCCAATTCTATATCTGTAGTTGGAGCAACATAATCTTCTGTTGACAGGTTGAAATCTGGTTCTGGAAGTGCGCGTTTATCTAGTTTACCATTGATATTCAACGGCAATGAATCCATTGCTATTAGTACACTTGGCATCATGTACTCAGGAAGCAACTGTGACATTTTACCGAGAATCTCCTCTGAAGTAAGCATTTCATGTTCGTCATCCAATACGTAATAAGCCACCAAATACCTATTATTACCAGTTTCCGTTTTCCGTTCTTTAACAAGTACACAACACTGTCTTACTCCAGTAACCTGTAATATGGCATGCTCAACCTCACCCAACTCTATCCTAAACCCTCGAATTTTTACCTGATCATCATTTCTGCCAATGAATTCAATGTTTCCATCTGGCAGCCATCGCACCAAATCGCCAGTTTTGTACAAGCGAGTGTAACCATTAGTCCTATCACTTTCTGTGGCGAAGGGGTTGGGGATAAAACGCTCTACCGTTAACTCTGGGCGTTTCAGATAGCCACGAGCCAGACCCGCTCCACTAATATGCAATTCACCGATAATGCCTACTGGAACAGGGTTACCACATGGGTCAAGTATGTAGACTTTAATGTTCTGGATCGGTCGCCCAATCTGCTCGACCTCCCCGCCCAGTATTCGCTTACCCGTTGCGTAGATACTCGTCTCCGTTGGTCCGTAGTAGTTAAATAACTCCACCCTCGCAGACCATATCTTAGCCGTTTGCCTATCGCAGGGTTCTCCCGCATATATCATCATGCTTAGATCAGGGTATACCCGCTGCGGTAACTGACCCAGTAGTATGGGAGGCAGGTAGGCGAGGTTGATCCTGTTGCTCATCAGGTAATCTGCCAGAAGAGCACTATCCCGACGGGTGTCACCCGCTAGGATATGAAGTTCTAGCCCCTCTATGAGGCTGTTAAATATTTCTGATACGGATACATCGAACGTGTATGAGGTGTATGCAGTGACCCTACTGATTTTACTCCCATCGTAAATCCCCTGCATTGAGAACAAGGTGTTTACTACCGCCCTATGTTCCACCATCACCCCCTTGGGTCTGCCAGTTGTTCCTGATGTGTAGATTATATAAGCGAGATCGCTACTAGAACTAGGTAGTAAAAGATTCGATGAGTCCTCTTCCTTATATAATTTTTCATCTAGATCTATGCAAATAATCTTTCCTTCAGGTAGTTGCGCTTGACTTTCGGTATTTATATATTTCTGGCTTAGTATGATTTCTGCTTGAGTATCCTCCAGTATATAATCTACCCTATCCAGTGGGTAAGTGATGTCAATCGGCACATAAGTTCCGCCTGCTTTCAGGACTGCAAGAATTCCAATTACCATCTCTAAACTCCTATTTAAATAAAGGGCAATTGGGGTATCCGCATTTAGGGGCTGATTTGTTCTTTGTTGGTATTGATTTCTAATATATTGGGCTAACTGATTACTTCTCTCATTAAGTTCCTTGTAAGTCAACTTCTGCTGCTCGTAAACCAAGGCAGTACTCATCGGGGTTTTCTCAGCCTGATCCTGAAATAGCTGGTGGAGCGTTTTATCTCTAGAGTACTCCCTCCCCGTCTCATTCCACTGGTAGACGATGCGTTGATACTCTTCAGTGTCAAGCAGACCTAACCGACTATAAGGCATCTCTGGAGATTCCACAAGCATTGTTAGTAGGTGCTTGTAATGAGCGATAAGCCGCTCAATGGTTTCTTTGTGAAACAGACTGGTTGCATAACTAATCTGTCCCGTAATCTCCTCTAAACTATCATCAATGAAAATCGACAGGTCAAATTTCTCTATTTCATAGTACGCTTCAAAATGGAGTGGTCGAATATAGTTTTTCTGCGACTTCTGAGTTTGTGTCTGATTACCAAAACTCTGCACAGAAAATATCACCTGAAAAATAGGATGACGGGAAGTATCTCTGGTGACACCCAACTCCTCTACCAACTTCTCGAAGGGGAGATCCTGATGCAGTTGAGCCTCCACTTGCCCCTGATGAACCTGCAATATCAAATTATCATAACTCTGTGTGCGGTTGAGCAGGATTCTGTTTGCTTGCGTATTGATGAAGAATCCGATCAGCCCCTCTGTCTGTCGGTGATGTCGATTAGCAATGGGACTACCTATAATGATATCATCCTGACTTGTATATTTGTTCAAAAGAATACTAACACTTCCTAGCATCACGCTGTGAAGCGTTGTACCATGCCTCTGAGCAAGCATTCTCAACTGTCGACTAACCTCATGATCTATTGTAAACACTTGGCTTGAACCGCTGTAATCTACCTTACTTGGTCTTGGGAAGTCGGTGGGTAGTTCCAACGATTGATAACCAGACAAACTATTAGCCCAGTAGCGTAACTGCTTTTCCAAAATATCTCCAGTCAGGTAAGTACGCTGCCAAACCGCATAATCCTTATATTGGATATCCAAAGTGGGCAAGGAAAAATCAACGTTTTGATTAACAAAACCCTCGTAGTAAGCATTCAATTCTTTCTGAAGGATATCCATTGACCATCCATCACTGGCAATGTGATGGGTGTTTATGAGTAACAGGGTTCTACTTGATTTATTTTTAGACACCTCCCTAGTAGGTTGTATGTGATAGAACTTAACCCTGATTGGATACTCTGAACTCAAGTTGAATGGACGGTTTATATCTGCCTTCAATAAGGATTCGTAGTCCCCGTTATCGGGAATGACTATCTCCTCAATGCTTAATGGCTTATCTTGCACCACTTGAACGCCATGCCCTTCAATCTGCACAATTGTGCTTCGTAATATCTCATGTCTAGAAACAATCTGACGTAGAGCATATTTCACTCCCTCCACATCAGTGCTGGCAACAAGTTCGTAAACTGCTGGAATGTGATATGCATTTGTACCCTCCTCAAACTGTTCAATGAACCATAGACGATCTTGTGCAAAGGACAATGGGGCTTCATTAGTAATTATTTTTGGTATATTTATCTGGGCATGTCCAAGGCTATGAATCAGTAATTGCGATATGGTTTTTTGCTTGAATACATCGGCCACCTTAATGTCGCAAGCCAATGCTTTGCTCATCCGGTGCGATACTTGTATGGCTAAAATAGAGTTGCCCCCTATTCGGAAGAAATCGTCAGTAATACCAACCCTTTCCAACCCGAGAACTTCCCGCCATATTTTACACACCTCGGTTTCAACATTTGTTGTTGGGGTCACATAACTTTCAACTAATAGGCTGAAATCTGGATCAGGTAAAGCACGTTTGTCCAACTTTCCATTTATGGTTAGCGGAAATGATTCTATTGGCACCAAAGCACTGGGTATCATGTAATCTGGAAGCCCCTGCGATAGTTTATCATGAATTGCACTTTGGGTTGGCAAATCCTCAACATGATCAAGCACGTAGTATGCAACCAAATATTTATTATTTCCAGTATCTGTTTTCCGCTCCTTGACCAAAACGCAACTATTCTTTACACCGGGTATTTGGTTAAGTGCATGTTCAATTTCGCCAAGTTCTATCCTGTGTCCGTGGATCTTCACCTGACCATCATTCCTACCAATAAATTCCAAATTACCATCAGGTAACCACTTTACAAAGTCTCCAGTCCTGTACAAACGTGTATAACCTTTCTCTCGGTCTAACTGCGTAGCAAAAGGATTATGAACAAACCGTTCTTCCGTTAAGTCAGAGCGTTTAAGATAACCTTGTGCCAAGCTAATGCCTCCGATGTACAATTCCCCAATAATGCCAATAGGAACTGGGTTTAAATCGCTACTTAAAACGTATGCTTTAGTGTTATCTATTGGCTTACCTATGTTGGTATTTAAATCACGTTCTGCATATGTATGCATTGTTGAGATCACAGTACCTTCTGTTGGTCCATAGGCATTTATCAGCGTCCGCCCCCTACTCCATTTGTCCATTGTTTCTAACGAACTCAGATCCCCTCCAACCAATAATGTTTGTAAAGCAGGTAATTGGGTGTATGGCATCGAACTTAACATTACAGGCGGTAACAGGGTTACAGTTATTTTATGACTAGCCAAATAGTCGCTAAGTAGGTAAGCATCCTGTTTTATGCTTGAAGGAATAATTGAGAGTTCAGCTCCGAATGGTAAGGTGCTGAATATTTCCCATACGGAGGCATCAAATACTAATGAAGCATACTGCAGCATCTTCGATTCAGCATTAATGCCTAGTAGATTTCTTTGGACAAAAGCAAGATTACAAAGTCCCTTATGGGTCAACTCAACGCCCTTTGGTTTACCGGTTGTTCCTGATGTGTAAATTATGTAGGCAAGGTCTTCTGATTTGCTATGCGGTGGAAGATTGGATTTATCCTCACTACCAAAAAAGCCCTCGGTAATATCAATATAAATTATTTTATCCTGTGGTAGTAGATTCGGTCCATCCTTGGTTAAATGTCTTTGGCTAAGAACTAGTTCAGTTTGGGTATCTCCTAAAATATAGTCCACACGCTCCTGTGGATAGGTGGTTTCTATCGGCACGTAGGCTCCACCCGCCTTCATAATCCCCAGCATCCCGACCACTGACTCAATGCCTCTGTCAAGGTATAGCGCTATTATCGAGTTCACGGCAAAAGAGCGACCCGTTTTTTGTTGATACTGCTCTCGAATATGCCGTGCCAGCTGGTTGCTCTTCTCGTTGAGTTCCTTGTAGGTCAACCGATGCCCATCGTATTCTAACGCTACGCTGTTCGGCGTTTTCTCCACCTGCTCCTGAAATAACTGGTGTATCGTTCTGTCCTTTGGGTAGTCTTTGTCAGTTTCATTCCATTGATATATGATTTGACGGTACTCATCAGAACTAAGCAGGCTAATTTGACTGTGTTTTTTACTAGGTGTTTCCGCAAGTTGGGAAACCAAATGGGTATAATGATGGATAAACCTTTCTAAAGTATTCCTTTGGAACAGGCTAGTAGCATAGCTGATTTGCCCAGCAATTTCCTCTTGACTATCGTCTATGAAGATCGAGAGATCAAACAGTTCTACCTCGTATGCTGACTCTATCTCTATCGGCATGAGGTAACCTTTCTCATAGTCGAAGACCTTACCCTGATTGCTAAAATCTTGCACAGAAAACATCACCTGAAAAATTGGATGTCGTGTGGTATCTCGAGTAACGCCTAACTCCTCTACCAAACGTTCGAAGGGTAAATCTTGATTTAACTGTGCTTCAACTTGCCCCTGATGAACCTCTTTGATTAATGATTCATAACTTTGCTCAGGGTTTAGTAAAATTCGATTTACTTGTGTATTAACAAAGAAACCAATAAGTTCCTCAGTCTGTCTGTGATGGCGATTGGCGGTTGGGCTGCCGATTATAATATCATCCTGACCAGTGTATTTGCCTAAAAGAATGCTTAACCCACTCAACATTACACCGTGTAATGTAGTGCCACTTTGCAAAGCCAGCATTCTTAATTTATTGCTAATTTGTCTATCGAAACTAAATCTTAAATATGCCCCTTTGTAGTCTACACGGTTTGGTCTTGGGAAATCAATGGGTAGATCTAAGTTTTGATAGTCAGACAGTTTGTCTTTCCAATATTTTATCTGTTTCTCAAGAATTTCACCGCTCAAATAAGTCCTCTGCCATACCGCATAGTCCTTATACTGAATCTCTAACGCAGGTAGTCCAAAATCAAAGTTATGCCTAACATAGGCTTTATAGTATTCGACCAGCTCTTTCTGTAAGATATCAACAGACCAGCCATCGGTTGCAATGTGATGGGTATTGATCAGCAATAAAGTTCTACCCAATGGATTTCCGTTTTTAGAATCATCCGAAGGGATTTTATATAACTTAACTCGAATGGGGTACTCGGAACTTAGGTTGAATGGGCGGTTGATGTCCTCTCTAATAAGGGCTTCATAATCATCATGTTTTAGAAGGGTTACTTCTTCTATGCCTAGTGGAGCATCATGCACTACCTGAATTCCTTGTCCATTGCGTGATTCAATTGTGCTTCTAAGCACCTCATGACGTGAGACCACCTGCCTAATTGCATACTTTATACCCTCCACATCAACATCGACATTGAGTTCATATACTGCTGGGATATGGTAAGCATTAGTTCCTTCCTCGTACTGCTCAATAAACCATAAACGGTCTTGTGCAAAAGAAAGGATGGCCTCATTGCCCTCTATTTTTGATATACTTATCTGAGCCTTATCTATGCAATGAAACAGTAGTTGTGATATGTTTTTATATCGGAATACATCCGCAACCTGAGTATCAAATCCTAGAGCCTTGCTCATTTGGTGTGAAACTTGTATAGCCAAAATGGAATTACCGCCGATTCGGAAGAACTCATCAGTTACACCCACTCTATCAATACCCAATACTTTCTGCCAAATCCTGCATAATTCTATTTCCATTTCTGTTGCTGGTGCAACATACTCGCCAGTAGATGAACTAAAAACAGGGTTTGGTAATGCGGACTTGTCCAATTTGCCATTGATGGTCAAAGGGAATGATTTCATTTCCACCAAAGCGCTGGGTACCATATATTCAGGGAGTAAGTGCGATAAACTGTCCAAAATAGTTTCTTGGGTGATTAAATTTTCACTATTATCCTGCACATAGTAGGCAACTAGATATTTACTACTGCCCGAATCAGTTTTTCTCTCTTTAACAAGAACACACCCCTGTTTTATTCCTAGAATTTGGGTTAATGCATATTCAATTTCGCCTAATTCAATCCTATATCCACGGATTTTTACCTGATCATCATTTCTGCCAATGAATTCGATATTACCATCGGATAGCCATCGCACCAAATCACCAGTTCGATAGAGCCGTGTATAGCCGTTTGTCTTGTCCGATTCGGTAGCGTATGGGTTTGGTATGAAACGTTCCCCTGTCAGGTCGGGGCGTTTTAGGTAACCACGAGCCAGACCTGCACCGCCAATATACAACTCACCAATAACCCCTATCGGAACTGGGATACCGTTTGGATCGAGTATGTAGGCTTTGGTGTTCTGAATTGGTAGCCCAATCTGCTCAACCTCACACTCCTGTATTCTTTTACCTGTTGCATAAATACTTGCCTCTGTTGGCCCGTAGTAATTATATAGTTCCGCTCTTGCTGACCATAGCTTTGCCGTTTGTCTCTCACAGGGTTCCCCAGCGTATACTACCCCCTTTAAATCTGGATATACCCTCTCCGGCAACTGACCCAAAAGGATTGGAGGCAGATAGGCAAGGTTGATCTTGTTACTAATCATGTAGTCAGCCAAGAGAGCACCATCCCTACGAGTATTGCCAGCTAGGATATGAAGTTCCAGCCCACCTATTAGACTATTGAATATCTCTGATACGGATACATCAAATGTGTAAGCGGTGTAAGCAGTGACTCTGCTGATTTTACTCCTATTATAAATACCCCGCATAGCGAATAGGGTGTTTACTGCGGCTCTATGCTCCACCATCACTCCTTTGGGTCTTCCAGTAGTCCCTGATGTATAAATCACATATGCAAGATCCGTTGATTTGCTGTGCTGTGGGAGTTTGGATGCGTCCTCCTTACTGTAGATATCCTCTGCTAGATCAATGTTAATAACCTTATCACGGGGTAGTTGGTTTTGCCTTTCTCCTACTAGATGTTTCTGACTGAGTAGAAGCTCTGCGCAGGTATCCTCCAAAATGTAGTCCACCCGCTCCTGCGGGTAACCTGGATCTATTGGTACATAAGCCCCACCAGCCTTGAGCACCGCTAATATCCCGACCACCATCTCCAAATTCCTATCTAAATAAAGGGCAATAAAACTATCTGAATTTAAAGATTGATTTGTTCTTTGTTTGTATTGTGTTTGGATATGCCGAGCCAGCTGATTGCTCTTTTCGTTAAGTTCCTTATAAGTCAACTTCTGCTGCTCATAAACCAAAGCCACTTCTTCCGGTGATTTTTCTGCCTGTTCTTGGAATAACTGGTGGATTGTTTTATCTCCTGGGTAGTCTTTATTTGTTTCGTTCCACTGGTAAACAATTTTTTTGTACTCTTTTGGATCTAATAGACCAAATTGGCTATAGAATTTTTTAGGTGATTCCGTAAGTTGAACTATCAAATAGGTATAATTAGAGATAAGTCTTTCAATGGTTTCCTTTTCGAATAGAGCAACAGCATACATTATTCGTCCTGAAATCTCTTCCCGACTATCGTCTAATATGATTGATAAATCAAATTCCGCAACATCATAATTTTCTTCTTGTTGAATTGTATTTAGATGTTTTTTTTGTCTTAGGTCTTTTTCATAACTATTTACACTAAGCATTATCTGAAAAACAGGATGTCTTAAAGCATCTCGTTGAATGTCTAATTCCTTAACTAACTTTTCGAAAGGTAGATCTTGGTTCAACTGAGCTTCCACTTGATCTTTATGAACCTGCTTTATCAAGGATTCAAAGTTCTGTTTTTCACTAAGTTGTATTCGAACAGCCAACCTATTCGCAAATAATCCAATTAAACCTTCAGTTTGAGGATTCTGCCTATTAGTGCTTATACGTCCAACCACAATATCACTTTGACTTGTATATTTACCTAAAAGGATGCCAAAACTGCTTAGCATCACATTGTGTAGGGAAGTATTGTACTTGTTGGCTAAAGCCCTTAATTGTTGACTAATTACTTTATCAAAAATAAATTTCTGAGATGAATTACTAAAGTTTGTTTTGTTGGATCTTGCATGATCAGTAGGAAGGTCAAGGTTCTGGTAATCCCATAATTTGGTTTTCCAATACTCCAACTGTTTTGTAAGGATTTCTTCGGTTAGATAGGTCCTTTGCCATAAGGCATAATCCTTGTATTGAATATCGAGGGTAGGTAAGCAGAAATTTTTATTGATATAGGCTTCGTAGCAGACATTTAACTCTTTTTGGAATATGTTCAACGACCAGTTATCAGCAACAATCGGATGGATATCAATTAAAAGCAATGTACTATTCAACGAAACCTCGGATGTAGCATAAAATTTAACCCTAATAGGATAATTTCGACTTAAATCAAATGGACGGTTGATATCCTCTTTTAGAGCAGATTTAGCTTCTTCAACATTAGTAAAAATTATCTCTTCAAAACTCAATATTTCGTTATGTACTATTGCAGCACATCCCTGACTATCGTGTTGTTCAATCGTGCTTCCGAGTACTTCATGTCTAGAAACTACCTGTCTTATAGCATATTTTATGCCCTCTAAATCAATGGTATCGTCAAATTCAAACACCAAAGGAGTGCGGGTGGGTTTAATCCCCACTTCATCCTTCTCAATAAACCATAAACGCTCCTGCAAAAGACTTAATGGGTAATAAGTCAAGGAATTATCCCTGAGGATTACGGTATCTAAAAATTTCTTTTTCGAGAAAATTTGATTCTCATTAAGAATTGATACTATTTGATTTTTATTTTCTTCAATAAAATCTTTTGCTACTTTTTCAAACTTTTTAGGGGCACTAAATTTAATGATATCATTCACAAGCCAGATAGCACCAGCATTGAGTCTTAACCCATTTAAAAATATGTGAACATCCTTCATCTTCATCCGTTTATTTATTACCAAATAATTAAAAAATGGGTGGGTAATTATTTTATTTAAAACTTCCAATTAATATTATCATCAGCAACTTTGTCTGATCCGTTTCGCTGGTGGACAATTTGTTTGAATTTTTCAGGAGCAATGACTTCTATCTCAGAAAGTAGGCTTTCGGGGTTTTCAATAATTTGTTTTGCGATATCATTTAGATGATTCCCAAATCTTTTTATCGTATCTGGTTTAAAAAGTTTTTTACGATAACCTAAAATATAAAAGATCTTTGTATCTCTCTCAAATGCTATTAAACTAATATCAAACAAACATTTGTTACTATTAATCTCATATTTTTCAACTGTAAGTTCACCAATCTGCAATTTTTCGCTTTCATAGTTTTGCAAAACAAACATCGTATCAAATAGTGGGTTCCGGTTTAAATTTCTTGACAACTTTAACTTGTCAATTAACTCTTCAAATGGGTAATATTGGTTCTCAAAAGCACCTAGTATAGCCGATTTTACCTCGTTGAGGTAATCTGTAAATTTTTTTGAACCAACTGGTTTACTCCTGAGAGCCAAGGTATTGACAAACATTCCGATAATATCCTTAAGGTCATCATGCTCCCTACCCGCATTGACAGTCCCAACAATTATATCTTCTGAATTTGAATATTTTGATAGCAGAATATTGTACAGGCTAAACAACATCATATACAAGGTTACATTATACTTCTCGCATAATGCGTTTAGCGATCGGGACATATCTTCTGATAATTCGAATCTACACGAATCGCCTTCGAAACTTTGAGTTTCTGGTCGAGGGTAATCAGTATAAATGTTAAGAACGGGTATCTTATCGTTAAATTTGCTTAACCAGTAACTCTCTTGTGCTTTTAATATTTTATCATTTATATTTGATTGCTCCCAAACAGTATAATCGGTATACTGAATCCTAAGATTACCTATTTCTTCATTAAGGTAAGCTTTTCCAAGATCTTTCATAAAAATGCCCCAAGAAATTCCGTCACAAATTATATGATGTATATTAATTATTATCAAATGTTTATCTTCTTTAACTTTGCATAACTTGACTTGTAGCAAGGGCGCTTTGCTTAAATTGAAAGGTTTTATGAATTGTAGTATAACACTACTTGGATCTTCTAATCCAACCTCTAAATGTTCTATAGAGAAGTCGATATTATCTTCCACTTTCTGAACAAGAACATTTTCTTTGAATAAAAAGGATGTACGGAATGCCTCGTGCTTTTTAATAATTTGTTTTATCGCCTGTTCAAGTCTGTTATAGTCTATTTTTCCATTCAACCAAAAAATGTCTGCTACATTGTAGGCTATATCGTCCTCATCGAATTGTTGAAGTATAAATAATCTCTTCTGTGCTGATGAAACGGGATAATATTTTTGTTCAGGTGCTTTTTTGATGCTGGCATAAACATTGAGGTTACTATTCTCTATTAACTTGGCTAACTTGATAATCGTTGGATTATTAAATAGTTCAGGCATTGAAATTTTAACATCGAATTCTTTATGAACTTTTGATATCAGGCTTCTTGCTTTTAACGAATCTCCTCCCAACTCAAAAAAATCATCATTTACTCCTATATGTTCATATCCAAAAAACTCTTCAAAATTTTTTATTAGTTTCTTTTCACACTCAGTTTCAGGGTTTTTATATGTTGTTGATAATTCTGGTCTAGACTTTAATTGACTTACGGCTTTATCTTCCTGAGTTTCTTTGCCATTTATCTTTTCTAGGTGCCTCCTACTTTTCTCTTCAATTAGTGAATGCAAATCAATCTTAGATACAATAAGTTGACTGGCTCTGCTATTTAATACTCGATATAAAATCCCAATACCCTCTGACGGAGTTACTGCATTTGATAATATAGATGCAAAATCTATGTTATTCTCATTTTTTCTTTTTCTTTTCACAGCCTCAATGGCCATACCCCCTTGAAGCCAATCCGCCCAGTTTATTGTTTTATATACAGTTGCTTTGTTGCTTTTTTTGCTAAGCGAAAATGCATCTAAAAACTCATTCGCTGCGTTATAGCCTACTTGCCCAAATTTTTCCTGGTAAACCTGATTTCCAAGGGATGAGAAGCAGAGAAAGAAGTCTAAATCCTTATTATTTACCAAAGAGTCAATTACGAATGTACCTTTAACTTTTGGTGCCATTATTTCATCCGTTTGCTCCTTTGAACGTCTTTGTATGATACCAAAATAATCTGCTAACCCCGCAGTATGAAATACTCCATTTATGCAACCAAACTCCTTCTCTACGGTTTGGATTACCTGATGCATTTGCCCATAATCCGAAACATCTGCACTACAAACCCTAACCTGAGAACTATATTGCTCTAATTCCCTTACCTTTAAGATACGAATGCTAGTTGGATCATCTGCACCACTGGCTTCTATATATCTATCCCACTCCGTCCTCTGCGGAAATGATTTTCTTCCAACTAGTACTAACTTAGCCTTATACTCTTTTGCTAAATGCTCAGCAATAGCTATACCCATACCTCCAAAGCCCCCAGTAATAAGGTAAACGCCGCCTTGCCTAATGGTTGTTGCTGATTTTGCAGCTGTCTCTAGCCGTAATGCCTTATAATTGAGCACCCATCGATAATAGCCTCGATAACCTACTATATTATTGAATAGGTTCTCATTTCTTATTTCATCGTAAATCTGGCTTGCTAGTTTTTCTTCTGATTTGCTATTTGTACTTGGCCAGCTAACATCAATATTCCGACAGCTAATGTTTAAATATTCCAACGGGATAATTTTAATTGCTCCTATGAGCGTGGCTTTTAATGGGTTTATTTCCTCCTCCCCCGTAATGGAATGCGTATTGCTGGTAATTACATCCAACTTTACGTTTTTGTTGATACTATGAAAACCAATAGATCTTGCGATATTCAGTAAACTATACAGTCCATTGTTTTGAGTGGCTTCTATTTGGTCTATTAATTCTTTTTCTTCATCATCCCCTACATTCCACAAATGAAGGATTCTATCGGGGGTTGTTCCTGCTACTTTTAGTATTTGAAAAAGTTTAGAGTAATCGTCTTCAATTGCAGGGTTTACAAAATACAGATTGTCATTCACCTGCTTAAAACCCGATCCGGCAAGTACCGTTTTAACTTTTTGGTTATTCTTTTCTAAATATTTAATAATTTGCTCGCAGCATTTATTGTCCTTTGTGAATATCAACCATTGTATGTCTTGTGAGGTTTGAAAATTTTCTTGGTCATTAAAAGTGGATTGTTCCCATGATGGTGTATAAAACCAATCGGATATATCTTGTTTTTTCGATAGCGTTACATCTTCTTTTCCATCCTTTTGCGATGCTTCTACCCAATACTTTTTCCTTTCAAAGGGATAGGTTGGCAGTGGAATTCGGTTTCGTTTCTCTTCTGAATGGTAAGACTCCCAATTTATCTCTATTCCCTGTAACCATAATTGTCCAATTTTTGTTGTCAAGTAGTAATCATCCGAAACATTTTCGTTGGGATGCCTAAGTAAATTAATTACTCTAGGGTTATTGTTCTGATTTTTTAATTGATTAACAAAGGTGCTCAACACTTTACCTGGGCCCACTTCGATGTATACAACGTTATCATTCCTAGATAGTGTTTCAAGACCATCATAAAATCTTACCGTACCCCTCAGATGTTTAGACCAATATTTAGGGTCTTTTACCTGTTCTTTAGTTATCCATTTTCCCGAAATATTAGAGATATATGGAATGCTAGGTTCATTCAGTTGCACTTTTCGTATTTCTGCTTCGAGCCTTTCAAGTATAGGCTCCATCATCGCAGAATGGAATGCATGAGAGGTTTCTAACCTTCGATAAGTTATATTTTTTTCATCGAATTGGCTTAGAAGTTTATCTATCGCCTCATAAGCTCCCGATAAAACACAACTTCCATTCGTGTTTACGGCAGCAAGGGATACTTGCTCACTTATAAAGGGCAATAGCTGTTCTTCAGGTAATGCTACACCTATCATGGCTCCTGGTTGGACTTCCTGCATAAGTTTACCCCTTAGGATTACCAGCCTTAAAGCTTCGTCCAATGTAAAGACTCCCGATATGCAAGCCGCAACATATTCGCCGATACTATGACCTATCATAGCATTTGGCTTGACTCCCCACTTGATGAGTAGCTGAACCAACGCATACTCGATTGTAAAAATCAACGGCTGAGCCAGTTCTGTTTGATTTATTTTTTTACTATCGCCTTCTTTTGAAAAAAGGATTGATTTGATATCGAAATTAAAATATGGGGTAATCTTGCTAAGGCATTCATCAACTTTTTGTTTAAAAAATGGCTCGTTCTGATAAAGGTCGTAAGCCATGTTTATATATTGAGACCCTTGTCCTGAAAACATAAAAACTAGATAACTACCTACATCCTCAGTTTTAACTGTATATATCTTATCTTCGTTAACAAAAGCATTTATTGCCTCATCGGCATCAGTACACACGCATATTTTTCTATACTTAAAATGTCTTCTCCCTACCTGTAAAGTGTAGGCGGCATCCGACAAATCGACATTTGGTCGTTCCTTGATGTGGGTGATAAGATTGTTGGTAGCACTTTCGAGTGCAGTAGATGTTTTGGCGGAAAGTAATAATAATTTACACCTTCGCCTTGCTGGAGATGGACTCGTTTGTGGTGCTTCTTCAAGGATTACGTGTGCATTTGTACCACCAATGCCAAAGGAGTTTACCCCAGCCCGCCTAGGAGAACCGTCTACTTCCCAATCCCTATACTGAGTATTAACAAAAAATGGGCTATTCTCTATACTAATGCTAGGGTTAGGTTTTACAAAATGGAGGCTTGGGACAAATTTTTTATGATACAACATTAATACTGTTTTGATCAACCCTGCTATGCCTGCGGCAGTATCTAAATGTCCTATATTGGTTTTTACAGAGCCTATGGCGCAATAGTTCCTTTTATCCGTGCCAAAAGCCTGAGAAAGCGCTCTTATTTCAACAGGATCACCAAGCTGAGTCCCAGTGCCATGAGCTTCAATATACGTAATAGTTCCCGATTCAGTTCCTGCTAAAGATTGTGCTTCGGTGATAACTTTAGATTGTCCATCAATACTTGGTGCTGTAAAACCAACTTTCAATGACCCGTCGTTATTAATTGCGCTTCCCCTTATAATTGCATAAATATGGTCATTGTCGGACAATGCATCCTCTAATCTTTTTAACACTACTATTCCCACACCCTCACCAGGAAGCATGCCTGCTGCCTGAGAATCAAAGGCCCTGCAGTGCCCATCCGGTGATGTAATGCCCCCCTCACTGTACAAATAACCCACATTGCGCGGTAATATTATTTTTGTCCCGCCGGCAAGCGCCATATCGCATTCTCTAAGCAGAAGGCTTTGACATGCTAAATGAACTGAAACCAAAGAAGTAGAACAAGCAGCCTGAACAGTGAAACTAGGACCTTTCAGGTTGAGTTTATAAGATACGCGGGGACATAGTATATCGTTAAGGTTGCTTACCCAGGTATGATAGTTGCCCAGTAGAGCAACCTGTTTTTTGTGATTTAATATGTGATCAAAGTAATAACTATTTAAGCCGGCACCAGCAAAAACACCGATCAGTCCATTGTACTTTTCAGGATCATGCCCTGCATTTTCTATTGCTTCCCATGCACACTCTAAAAATATCCGGTGCTGAGGATCGGTAAATTCAGCCTCTCTTGGGATGTATCCAAAAAAAGAGGCATCAAACATTTCCGCTCCATTTATTTGAGCTTTTGCCCTTACGTAATTCGGGTTATTTATTTCTGATTGGTTAACTCCACTTGCCAATAATTCCTGCTCGCCAAAGAATTTAACACACTCCTTACCCTCTGTCAGGTTTTTCCAGAACTCCCAAACTGAATCAGAAAACGGAAACCTACCAGAAATACCAATAATCGCTATTTCGGTTCCTTGGTAATTATTTTCATTAATCATTGTTCTAAAATTTTTGCCTACAATTGATTATTCTTGTTATTCTGATTTCACTTATTAAACAATTCTTCAAAACCTAATTATTAAACTCATGAATATCAGGAAATCAATCACATCAATCAAAATTATTATCAGATCTAATCTTATCGCTTAATGAGGATGTAACTTATAATTACCTATCCAAATGTCTTTAACTGCAATATTTATAATAAACTTTGCAAAATAAACTTATAGTCGAGTAGTATTTGGATGCTACATTCTGGGTTTTGTTCTATTGCTATCCCTTTTGATCATATTTAAAGTTACACTCAATTCACGCAGAGAAGAACTGCGTTTGTGCATAATTTAGAAATTGGTACAATTTGAAGTGTTTCAGAAGAATGCATTAACTCCTTTAAGGAAGGAAAATGTATTATTTATAATATAGTTCATTAACGTTTAATGTACCAGTATAAAAATCAATAATTATCTTTTGAAAAAGCAATGTATATTCTGCCTGAGCCTTACTAGATTGTGCTTGTACATAGTTTTGGTTTGCCAAGGATAATTCTACAATAGTTCCTATTCCAAGCCTAAAACGTTCTGATTGTTTTTCGAATGACAATTTAGCGGCTGCATAACCAACAATATTAGCATTATAAGTTTCTTTATTGGTAAGAAAATTATTATACGCCGTTGTAATCTGAGCATAAATTACATTTTGATAATTATCATAATTTAAAAGGGTATTCTCATAATTTACTTTTGCATTAACAATACTTGTACGGTATTGTAAACGATTGAAAATTGGGATCGAAAGATTAAATCCAATCACATGTGTCGGATTTTCATTCAACAACTGTTTTTTGAATGGTGATTGACTTAAATTCGTGTATGAACTGTTATAATTATAAAAAAATCCAAGGTTAGGATAGATTCCTGATTTGGCAATTCTAATATTATATAATGAAGCTTTATTAGCTAGTTCTAGTTGCTTTAAATCGGGTCTATTACTTTTTGCTAACTCCAATAACGAATCAAGTTTTATGTCTTCAAGAATAGTTTTTTCTATACCCCAATTAGGTATTGACAATTTAAATTTCATACCCGGCTCCAGCATTAGCGTGGTTGCTAATGTTGCTTTATCAGAAAACAATTTGCTTTTATTAGATAAAAGTTGAACCTCTATTTGATTGATTTGAGCTTCCAGTGTATATAAATCAGTAATTGCAGTAATATTACTTTCTACAAATCCTTTTACTCGTTCATAATTTATTCTCTGAGCAGCAAGATTTTCACTTGTAATCTTTATTAACTCTTCATCAAGCAAAACTTGCAAATACTGTGCAGCAGTATTAAATATAGTATTTTGCTTGGTTTGTTCTATCTGGTTTAGCTGTGCCTTATTTTGGCAAACCGACTGAAGGAGAGTATTCAACCTATTGAAACCATCAAACAAAGTATAATTTGAAGCAAAAGTATAGCCAAGATTATCACTAGTATTCACTATCTCCTTTAAACTATTTAATTGTTGTCCTCTAGTAATATTTCCAAAAGAAGAAAAATTTAAATTGGGCAAATAAGCAGCCTCACTTTGAAGTTTAGTTGCTTTAGTAATTTTTAAAATATTCTCCTGTTGTTTTAAACTTGTATTCTTTTCAATTGCCATTTTTATTGCATCCTGAAAATTAAGAACAATAGTATCTTGAGCATATGAAAGATAAACTGTTGAAAAGAAAATAATTATACTAATGATTTTTTTCATACATTTTATAAATTATTTAAGTTTCAAAATCTCATAATTGCCAAACATATCATATGATGAAGTGATAACCATGTCACCCTCATTCAAGCCATCCAACACCTCATAGTATTGTGGATTTTTTCTGCCTAGTTTAATCATTTTTTTTACTGCTGTCTTTTTTGTTTTATCTAAACAAAAAATCCAGTTACCACCCGTTTTATTATAAAAATTTCCAGCAGGAACAAGCAAGGTTTTATTTTCCTTTCCAAATTCAAGTCGTATTTGTAGGTTTTGACCTTTTTTTATTTCCTTTGGTATTTCTCCAATAAAATCCATAGCCACCTGAAAATTATTATTAACAACCGAAGGATATATTTTATTAATAACTAACCCATATGTATTTTCAGCAAACTCAAAGGTTCCTTTTTGCCCAATGTTAACATCTGCTAGGTAATGTTCGTCAATATTAACTAATATAACATAATCACCCGTTACTTCTATTTGACCTATCCTTTGTCCACTATTTATTGTTTGTCCAATTCTATATTCAGGAGTATTTAATTGACCATCTATTGAAGCCCTAATAATGAGAGCATCCAATTGGTTTCTAGTACTATTTAGACTTTCAAGCATCCTTTTTTCAGACATGGTAATTTGCTCGAGTTGACCTGCCCTTGATAAGGAATCCTCTTTAAAACTAGAAAGCAGAATATCCTTTTGTTTTTTATTCATTATATATTGTTCATTAACTTGATCAAACTCCCATTGTGATATAAGTTTTTTTTCAAGCAAAACTTTATAACGCTGATACTGTGGCTC
Source organism: Bacteroidales bacterium (assembly GCA_013141385.1). NCBI lineage: Bacteria > Pseudomonadati > Bacteroidota > Bacteroidia > Bacteroidales > Bacteroidales bacterium. Next base: position 65,019 of record JABFRB010000027.1, read on the forward strand.
TGAAAGACTCAATTGATAATTAAAATTTGTTATTTGTGATAGCTGACTTAAATAGTTTTGATTAAGTTGCAACTTTGTATTTCTTATTGTACTAATTTGAAAATAAATGGATGATTCTTGAGTTATTACAGTTAATTCTAAGTTTGGATTTGATAATTCCATGATAATATCACCTTGCTTTACATTCGCTCCAACCTCTTTATAAACTTTTTTAATAACACCTGGTTGAACTGCATCTATATACCTGGTTTCCTTATTACTAACAGTACCTATGACAGCTACATATTCTTGAAAATTATCATTCTTAACTGTAGCAATAATTACTTTATTCAACTCAACTTGTATCTTTGATCTTGAATCGCCAAAAAACAAGATTTTAATTATTATAATTAGAGTGACAAGTAATACCGAAAGAATTATAATTCTTCCTGTAGTCCATTTTTTCTTTTTTACAATTCTATCCATAGTATTTCAAATTTATTTTTGATTTCAGGCAATTTTATTAAAAAAATTAATGAATATACTTATTAGACATTATATAGATTAGTCTGAAAACATGCTGATTATCAAAATTAATTCATCAACTGGTGCTCAATCTATATAATGTCTATTATACTTAAATCATAACTAGTTTTTAATATTGTAAAACAAATAAAAAAAGATGACTTATTCGCTTCTTAATGCAATTAAAGGATTTTGCTTTGCAGCTTTTAATATAACAGAGCTGGTTGCTAATAAAGAAATTATAATAGCAGAAATTGCAACTATAATAAATATATACCATGGAGTTGGTATCCTAACTGCATACTTCTCAAGCCAATCATTTATAAAGTAATAGGCAATTGGAAATCCTATTATAATAGAAATGAAAACATATTTGACTATACTAGTAATAATTATATACATGATTTGAATCATATTTGCTCCATTTACTTTTCTAATTGCAATTTCTTTAGCCCTTTTATTAACATCATGTACAGACACGCCCAAAATACCTATACATGAAAGAATAATAGCAATAATCGTAAATATCTTAAAAAGAAGTCCAAATTTCCTATCTTCTTTGTAAACCTCTTTTGCTAAGTCAGGCATGTAGCAGTATGCCACTACTTTTTCAGGGTATATTTTACTGAATACCCCTGAAATTTTAGACATTATTTCTGCTTGATGTGGTTCATTTAATTTAATATGTATATACTTTATCTTTGAATACTTATCATCAACCCAATTTGCAAGGAAAACTATTGGTTCAAAGTCATCTTTGAAGGATTGGTTTTGGTAATTTTGAATTACTCCTATTATCTGAAAATCCTGGTTATACATCGTAATATATTTACCTACTGCATCTTTTGGGCTTTGTAATCCAAGTTTATTCACTGCGGCTTCATTTAATATTGCTGCATTTTTATCTGAATTTATTTCTTTCGCAAAATTTCTTCCTTCGATAACTTTAATATTAAATACAGGTATGTAATCTGGGCAAATCCACATATCATATAGAGTAACAGAATTGGTTTTATCTCCTTTACTATGAAAAACATCGGCATACGAAACCATTCCTATAGGTGAATCAGTATCAATCGAAACCTTTTTGACTTCTTTTAGCCTCTCCAGTTCATATACAAGACTTTTTACACCATTATACATTATAGAATCTTTGCTTACTGTTGGGTTAAGCCTAACAACTTTATCAATATCACAGTTGATATTTTGACTTTCCATAAAGTGAATTTGGCTATAAATAACGCTTGTCACTATCATTAAAATCAGGGTACTACTCAATTGAATAATAAGTAAAACTTTTCGTGTGGAGATGTTCAGAGTTCCTTTTTTTACATTTGAATTCTTCCTTAGATTAGAAATTGGTTTTAATGAAGTTAGCATTAGCGTTAAAATCATACTTATTATTATGCTACTAAATATTACTATAAAAGAAATTATTAGTATAGAAAAGAAATCAGAAAAAATATAAACTGACGAGGAAAAGTCCAACACCTTATTGAAATAGGGCTGAAATAAATAAATTAATATGGTAGATATTACAACGGCTAATAAATTCACACTTAAGGAATCAATAAAAAATTGTTGGAAAAGTTTAAATGAAGAGCTCCCTAGCATCCGTCTAACACCTATTTCTTTAGATCTTTCATGTACTGAGCTTATTTGAGAGAGCATATAATTAATATAGGCTGTTAAAAGTATGAACACTGAAGATAAAAACAGAATAATTAAATACACATTATTCCCTTTAGCCACAAAAATATCCCATATTATTCCTGTAGAATAAAGATGAACATCTTTCAACGGTTGAAGATAGTATTGATAAGTATTAACCTTATTATATATGATCCACGCACTCCGTTTCGCCAAAAGTTCTTGACATTTATTTTCAAATTGTAAGTAATCTGTTCCATCCTTTAACAACAAGTACGTGTAATATGCATGAAAACCCCAACTTACTATATTAACAGCAGGTTCAAATGGTTTAAAAGTTTCCCACGAAGAAATTATTTTTAAATTTAATGTTGAATTCTCGGGCATATCTTCAATTACTCCAACCACTGTCCAACCATAATTCCCTGTTGAATGTTTTATCCTCAATACTTTATTTAATGGATCTTCATTTTTAAAATATTTTTTAGCCAGAGATTCAGAAATAATAACAGGATTTAATGTTTTTAAGGCAGTTTTTGGATTTCCAGCAATTAACTTAAATGAGAATATGCTAAAGAATGAAGTATCAACGAATGCAATCTGCTTTTCACTAAATTTTTTATCCCCACATGATATTTCAAACTCACCCAAATTTTGACCTGGAATCCTCATTCGCATATAGTTCTCAACTTCTGAAAATTCACTTTTGAGCAATGGTCCTATTGGATGCGGAATAGGTGCACCAACCTGATCAAGTTGACCACCTTTAAATGAATGAAAAAGTACTCTATAAATATTTTTTGAGTTTTTATGAAACTTATCAAAACTTGTATTGTATACAACATAGTTATTTATTGCCAGAAAACTTAGTATTCCAACAACAAGACAAAGAATATTGATAAAAAAGAAATATTTGTATTTAAGAATATTTCTGAAGTTTGTTTTTAGTTGATTGATTAATAGTCTCATAATATTTTTTTTGAAGTTTATTATTAATGCAAATTTGTTTACTAATCAAAAATAAATGATTTTTCTCACATTCATTAAGGCTTAATTCTATAAAAAATATTTGTATTTGTCATGATAATTACAAATTTTATTCTAAAAACTGAAAGCCAATAATGATAATTAATAAATGAAATACCTACTATTTAAAACTCCAATTCAACGTTTTCATAATTAACTTGTAAGAATATAACATGTTTTAATAAAGTTCTAATACACTTGTATTTAAACACATCAGCAACTTTAACCATACATCCTAATGC